>NZ_CP131130.1:3297500-3536491 GCF_033705735.1 Shinella zoogloeoides | reverse complement strand
CTTGCCGCCTTTCATGCTCAATTCGCCACGTCGGCATTTCTGCCGGCGCCTTTCATGTTTGCCGTCCCCCGGCCGTGCCGAGCCATCGCCCGGTCCGGGATCTGGTGCCCCGATTGCACCGGCCCCCTGCTTCCGGCGCAATCCCTGTTTGCCAAACACAAATCGGTCCCATCCGATCCGGCGTCATGCCGGATCCGCAGTCCCGTCTGTGGCCGCGCCGCTCACTCCCTCGTAGAGCGCCGGCGGGCATGCCCCTCAATCATCCGGCCACTTTCGCGGCCTTCAACCGGCAAAACCGATAGTCGCAAAGACCTTTGCCAGCGCGCCGTGGGGCACCTGGGGCAAGCTCTGCCGATTGGATGATTTTACGAAGCGGAGCCGCTCCGTTACAGGGGACAAACAACCACCGCTGCCTCGTGAGACAGTCTTGTCGGCGATCATTCTAAGGCTATGTCCGCGCCCCCTGTGGAAAGCATTTAGGCAGGATCAGGCACCAAGATCAATCACGAATTTTACGCAAAATTAAGGGGCGGGCGTTGACTCGGGATGCCGTTTTTGACTCGGAATCGCCCCTTCGGGGGAGAATCCATTACGAATCAATGGCTTTGTTTTCGGGTGGCTTTCGGGCGGCTCCGAAAACGAAAAAAATAAAAATTCGCTTGACTCCAGAAGCTGTCAAACTCCCGCAACGAAAGGGCGAACGGCAGGGGACAACCTCCCGCAAATAACTGAATTTAAAGGATTTTTCTCGTCACTCTTTTGACACGATCGAGCCTTGCACGTTAACCATGGCCGGGCCAGAAAAGCAAAGAAAAAGCCCGGTGCAGGCACCGGGCTTTTACTAATATTGCATAGCTCTGTGGCGGGGCCGATCAGGCCGTCATCGCCTTCACGCGGCCGGCGAGGCGCGAAACCTTGCGGGAAGCCGTGTTGGAATGAAGCACGCCCTTGGTGGCGGCACGCATCAGTTCCGGCTGGGCGGCCTTGAGGGCGGCGGCTGCTACAGCCTGATCGCCCGCGGCGATCGCCTCTTCGACCTTGCGGATGAAGTTGCGGACGCGCGAACGGCGCGACTTGTTGACTGCGGTGCGCGCGGCGATCTTGCGGGTCGCCTTCTTAGCCGAGGTAGTATTGGCCATGTATGCCTCTCTTCAGAAATCTGACACAAACTCCACCCTCGCCGTGCCGGGTCACTGCGACCTGTCATCAAAGCAATTCGGGAGCAATATCGGAAAACCTTGGAGTGCGGCTTTCCAAACTGTGGGCGGCGTATAGCCGGAAACCGCGATGGCGTCAACGCGGATTCTGCAAGAAACGCCGCGCGAAGGCGTGTCGCGACCCTTTGGATCGGCCGGCCACGCCTTCGCGCTCCGATTCCCGCATGCCGCCCGGCGGCAGCGCCCGCCTAGCGATGGCGGAAGGCGGGCTTTCTCTTCTCGATGAAGGCCGTCATGCCTTCCTTCTGGTCCTCGGTGGCGAAGAGCGCGTGGAACAGCCGGCGCTCGGCGCGCATGCCCTCCGACAGCACCGTCTCGTAGGCGCGGTTCACCGCCTCCTTGGCCATGATGGCGGACGGGAGCGAGAAGCCGGCGATCTTCTCCGCCGCCGCCAGCGCCTCTTCCAGCAGTTTCTCCGGCGCCACCACGCGGGCGACGAGGCCGGAGCGCTCGGCCTCCGCCGCGTCCATCATGCGGCCGGTGAGGATGAGGTCCATCGCCTTCGATTTGCCGATCGCCCGCGTCAGGCGCTGGGTGCCGCCCATGCCGGGAATGACGCCGAGCGTGATCTCCGGCTGGCCGAACTTCGCCGTCTCGGACGCGATGATGAAATCGCACATCATGGCGACCTCGCAGCCGCCGCCGAGCGCAAAGCCGCTGACGGCCGCGATCATCGGCTTGCGGAAGGCGGCCACCTCGTCCCAGCCGGCGGCAAGGTCTTCCACCACCGCCTCGGCGAAGCCGTAGGGCTGCATCTCCTTGATGTCGGCCCCGGCGGCGAAGGCCTTTTCCGAGCCGGTGAGGACGACCGCGCCGATGCCGGCATCGGCCTCGAAGCCGGCGAGCACGGCCCTCAACTCGTCGAGAAGCTGGCGGTTCAGCGCGTTCAGCGCCTGCGGCCGGTTGAGCGTGATGAGGCCGACGCGGCCACGCGTCTCGACCAGCAGGGTTTCATGGGCCATGTTTGTCTCCTCTTCTATTACTTCTGGCAGACGGCGCAGTGGAAGGTCGACCGGCCGCTCTGCACGATGCGGCCGATTGTGCCCGTGCAGCCCGGCGTGCGGCAAGGCTCCTTCTCGCGGTCATAGACGGAAAAGGAGTGCTGGAAATAGCCGAGCGAGCCGTCGGCGCGGATATGGTCTCGCAAGGTCGAGCCGCCGGCCTCGATGGCGTCGGCGATGACCTGGCGGATCGCCTCGGTCAGCGCCACGAGTTCCTTCTTCGGCTTGCCGGCCGCCGTCACCAGCGTTCCGGCCAGCCGCTCGGGCGAAAGATGGGCGCGCCACAGCGCCTCGCAGACATAGATGTTGCCGAGGCCGGCAATGTTCTTCTGGTCGAGCAGCGCCGCCTTCAGCGGCGCCTGGCGGCCGCGGAATTTTGCCGCGATATAGTCGGCGTCGAGCGTGTTGCCGGTCGGCTCCTCGCCGAGATCGCGGAAGAAGGCGTGGGCGGCCAGATCCTCGCGGCGGGCGAGATCCATGAAGCCGAAGCGGCGCGGGTCGTTATAGACGACGCGGCGCTCGCCCTCCGCCGTCTCCAGATGGAAGACGACATGGTCGTGGCGCGTGTCCTTGCTCCGCGGCATGTGGAAGTCGCCGGGCGTCTCGGCCTCCGGCGCGCCCTCCACCCGGAACGAGCCGGACATGCCGAGATGGGCGATCACCACGTCGCCGCCCTCGATATCGATCAGCAGATATTTGGCACGGCGGCCGAGCGAGACGATGCGACGGCCCTCCAGCGCCTCGGAAAAGGCGGGCGGGAAGGGAAAGCGCAGGTCCGGGCGGCGCAGCTCGGCGCGGCGGATGCGCGATCCTTCCATGACGGGCGCGAGGCCGCGTTTGACCGTTTCCACTTCCGGCAGTTCCGGCATCCCGTTCTCCTTGAAGACGATTTAACCTTGAGCGCATTTGCCGCGGTCCGGCATTTCCCTCCCGGCCATCAATGTCCTATATACCCGGCGAAGCGTTCAGATAGCGCGGCCAAAGCCAATTCGCTATGGTCTTGCCAGCATTAAGGCTGCGACAGACCGGCCCATGGAGACGACGATGACCGAACAGCGCACATCCGCAGACGGCGGCATGGAAACCTCCTACGGCTTCCGCGAGGTGCGGGAAGGCGAGAAGCAGGCGCTCGTCAACGACGTGTTCCACAAGGTCGCCAAGCGCTACGACATCATGAACGACGTCATGTCCGCCGGCCTGCACCGGGCCTGGAAGGATGCGATGATCGCAAGCCTCAATCCGCGCAAGGACGCCTCCTACAGGTCGCTCGACGTTGCCGGCGGCACCGGCGACATCGCCTTCCGCATCGTGGAAGCATCCGACCGTCTTGCCCATTCGACCGTGCTCGACATCAACGGCTCCATGCTCGGCGTCGGCGCCGACCGGGCGGCGAAGAAGGGGCTTTCGGCCAATCTCGAATTCGTCGAAGCCAATGCCGAGGAATTGCCCTTCGATTCCGGCACCTTCGACGCCTATACGATCGCCTTCGGCATCCGCAACGTACCGCGCATCGATGTCGCGCTTTCGGAAGCCTATCGCGTGCTGAAGCGCGGCGGGCGGCTGCTCGTTCTGGAATTCTCCGAGGTGGAGATGCCGCTGCTCGACAAGGTCTATGACGCCTGGTCATTCAAGGCGATCCCGCAATTCGGCAAGATGATCACGGGCGACGCCGAACCCTATCAGTATCTCGTGGAATCGATCCGCAAGTTCCCCAACCAGGAGGACTTCGCGGCGATGATCCGCACGGCCGGCTTCTCGCGCGTTACCTACACCAACTATACCGGCGGCATCGCGGCGCTGCATTCGGGCTGGAAGCTGTGAGCATGGCCCTCTTCCCCACCAAGGACGGCCTTTCCGCATGAGCGTAGTCGGCGCCTATTTCCGCCTTGCCCGCGTGGGCTGGGTCCTCGTGCGCGAGGGCGTGGTCTCGGCGCTGCCGACCGAGGGCATGCCGACGCTTGCCCGCACCGCCCATGCCTTTGCCGGCCTCTTCGAGCGGCGCAAGGCCGCCAAGGGCGTGCGCGGCGACAACCTCGCCCGCGCTATCGAGCGCCTCGGCCCCTCCTATGTGAAGATGGGCCAGTTCCTGGCGACCCGTCCCGACGTCGTCGGCGCGGAGATCGCCGTCGAGCTTTCGGCCCTGCAGGACCGCATGGCGACCTTCCCGAAGGAAGCGGCTGTCGCGACGGTGGAAGGCTCGCTCGGCCGCTCGCTCAGCGATCTTTATGTGAGCTTCGGCGATCCCATCGCCGCCGCCTCCATCGCGCAGGTCCATCCCGCGACGGTGCGCGATGGCAGCGGGGAACGGCAGGTCGCGGTGAAGGTCATCCGCCCCGGCGTGCGCCAGCGCTTCGCCCATGACCTCGAAGCCATGTATGCGGCCTCGCACCTGCAGGAGAAGATCCTGCCCAACACGCGAAGGCTGAAGCCCGTCGAGGTGACGCGAACGCTGGAGCAGACGACCAAGGTCGAGATGGACCTCCGGCTGGAGGCAGCCGCGCTTTCCGAACTCGGCGAGAACACCAAGGACGATCCCGGCTTCCGCGTGCCGACGGTCGACTGGGAGCGCACCGGCCGCGACGTCGTCACCATGGAATGGATCGACGGCATCAAGATGTCCGACGTCGAGGGGCTGCGCGCCGCCGGCCACGACCTCGACAAGCTGGCGGACACGCTGATCCAGTCCTTCCTGCGCCACACGCTGCGCGACGGCTTCTTCCATGCCGACATGCACCAGGGCAACCTCTTCGTCGATCCGCAAGGCGTCATCGTCGCGGTCGACATGGGCATCGTCGGGCGGCTCGGCAAGAAGGAGCGCCGCTTCCTCGCCGAAATCCTCTACGGCTTCATCACGCGCGACTACCAGCGCGTCGCCGACGTGCATTTCGAGGCCGGCTATGTGCCTTCGCACCACGACACGGCGAGCTTCGCGCAGGCGATCCGCGCCATCGGCGAGCCGATCCACGGCCAGCCGGCCGAGACAATCTCGATGGCCAAGCTCCTGACGCTGCTCTTCGAGGTGACGGAACTCTTCGACATGGAGACCCGCACCGAGCTGGTCATGCTGCAGAAGACCATGGTGGTGGTGGAGGGCGTATCGCGCACGCTGAACCCGCGCTTCAACATGTGGAAGGCCTCCGAGGGGGTCGTGGGCGACTGGATCCGCGACAATCTCGGCCCCAAGCGCCTGCTGGCGGACCTGCGCGACGGTGCGCATGCCGCGCTCAGGCTGGCGGAGGCCGCACCGGAGATCGCCGCCAAGGCGGAGAAGTTCTCGCAGGACCTCACCGCCATGGCGGAAAAGGGCCTGCGCTTCGACGCGGAGACGGCGGAAGCCATCGGCCGCT
Organism: Shinella zoogloeoides; assembly: GCF_033705735.1. NCBI lineage: Bacteria > Pseudomonadati > Pseudomonadota > Alphaproteobacteria > Hyphomicrobiales > Rhizobiaceae > Shinella > Shinella zoogloeoides. The sequence continues at coordinate 3,530,926 of NZ_CP131130.1, read as the reverse complement.
CCGAGGCGCGGCACAGCCGCTCCGGCCGTCTCGCGCTCTGGGTGATCGCCGCCACGCTCGTCTATATCGCCTGGAAGCTGACCTGACCCGGCTCCGCTTGACCGGCGCCGGCCGGGCGCTAGTCTCTCCTCCATGACAGACGAGCCCCTGAGCGATGCCGAACCGCAACCCTTCATCGAAAGGCTGCGCCGGCAGTTGCGCGGGCTCTATTTCGGGCGCGACCGGGAGGCGATCCGCTTCCAGGTGGCGATGCTGCTGCTCGACATCGCCATCCTCGTCTTCTTCGTCGCCGGCCCCTATCTGCGCGCCGGCTCGACCTATGTCATCGTCGATTATCTCATCGCGGCGGTCATCGCCTTCGAGCTTGGCGCACGGGCGCTGATCGCGCCGAACCTGCGCTACTGGCTGCTGCGGCCGATGACCTGGGTGGACATCGTCATCCTCGGCACGCTGCTCGTTCCGAGCCACCTCCACAATTTCGCGTTCCTGCGCGTCCTGCGCATCTGGGCGATCAGCCAGAGCAAGCTGGTGACGCTGATGCTGTACCGCACGGGCAATGGCGACAAGGAGGACATCATCCAGGCCTGCGCCAATTTCCTCGTCTTCCTCTTCCTTGTCGCCGGCTTCGTCTACAGCAATTTCTTCTACGGCGCGGAGGGCTTCGCCGGCTTCGTCGATGCGCTCTATTTCACGGTGGCGACCGTCACCACCACGGGCTTCGGCGATATCGTGCTGCCCGGCACGCTCGGCAAGCTCACCGCCATCGTCACCATGATCATCGGCATCTCGCTCTTCGTGCGGCTCGCGCAGGCGATCGTCAGGCCCTACAAGGTGACCTTCCCCTGCCCGCAATGCGGCCTTTCCCGCCACGATGCGGACGCCGTGCACTGCAAGGCCTGCGGCCATGTGCTGAACATTCCCGACGAGGGGGCCTGAGCCGAAACGGCTTGGAAAAGCGCTTTCAAAGGGATAGGAGGATTTGACGGCCTTCGGGCCTGCCATGCGCCTCACGAGGATCCGCCATGTCGCTTGCAGGAAAACGCATCCTCCTCGTCATCTCCGGCGGCATCGCCGCCTACAAGAGCCTCGACCTCATCCGGCGCCTGCGCGAACGCGGCGCGGAGGTGCGGCCGGTCATGACGGCGGGCGCGCGCGAATTCGTGACGCCGCTCGCCGTCGGCGCGCTCTCCTCGGGCCATGTCTATACCGATCTCTTCTCCCGCGAGGACGAGCAGGATGTCGGCCATATCCGCCTTGCGCGCAACTGCGACCTCATTATCGTCGCCCCCGCAACGGCGGACCTGATGGCCAAGATGGCGAACGGCCTTGCCGACGACCTCGCTTCGACCGTGCTGCTCGCCACCGACCGCCCCGTTCTCGTCGCGCCCGCGATGAACCCGAAGATGTGGTCGCATGCCGCCACGCGCCGCAATGTCGAGACGCTGCGCCGCGACGGCCTTGCCTTCATCGGCCCCAATGCCGGCGAGATGGCGGAGGGCGGCGAAGCGGGCCTCGGCCGCATGGCCGAGCCGCTGGAGATCGTCGCGGCTGCGGAAGACCTCCTCGACGGCGGCAGGAAGCCGCTCGCCGGCCGCAGGGCCGTCGTCACGTCAGGCCCGACCCACGAGCCGATCGATCCGGTGCGCTACATCGCCAACCGCTCCTCCGGCCGGCAGGGCCACGCCATCGCCGCCGCTCTTGCGAAGCTCGGCGCCGACGTGACGCTCGTTTCCGGCCCGGTGACGCTGCCCGATCCGCGCGGCGTGAAGGTGATCAGGGTCGATCGGGCGGAGGAGATGCTCGCAGCCGTTCTCGGCGCGCTGCCCGCCGATATCGCCGTCATGGTCGCCGCCGTCGCGGACTGGCGGGTGGCGACGGAGAATACCGAGAAGATTAAGAAAAAGCCCGGCGAAGGCCCGCCGCCGCTGATGCTGGCGGAGAACCCGGATATCCTGAAGACCGTCGGCCACCATGAAAAGCGTCCCAAGGTCGTCGTCGGCTTTGCCGCCGAGACGCAGGATGTCGAGAACAACGGCCGGGTGAAGCTCCAGAAGAAGGGCGCGGACCTCATCGTCGCCAACGACGTCTCGCCCGAGACCGGCATCATGGGTGGCACGCGCAACAGCGTGAAGCTGATCACTGCCGCCGGCATCGAGCAATGGCCCGACCTCTCGAAAGACGAGGTCGCCGGGCGCCTCGCCGGCTGGATCGCCGAACGGCTTAGCTGACGAGGGCGAGCCCCGCATCCATCGTGCTCGCCGGCCGGCCGGCGGGCGAGAAGATGCGCACGTCCACCCCGTTTTCCCCCAGCACGACGGCGCTGCCGTCGGGGATTTCCACCCAGGCTTCCGTGTCGTCGTTCAGCGGCTCGGAGACGAGGCAGTAGCCGCCCGTCTCGCCCATCGGCGCGGCATAGAGCGTGGGGGCCGCGTAGTCCGTCGCGTAACGCACGGCATAGAGCTGCCTGCCGTCGGAAAAGGCCGCCGTGAAGCGCACCAGCACCTTGCGCTCCAGATGCGCGGCAAGGCGCTCGACGAAGGCGATGGCCTCGGCCATGGCGCCGAGCGGATCGCGCTCCAGGCCGAATTGCAGCGCCAGCAGGAACAGCAGCTCCGAATCCGTCGAGCCGGTGCGGGCATTGTAGAGGTCGTTGTCCAGCATGGTCTCGAGCGGGCGGCGCAAATGCTCGAAATCGGCGATCTGGCCATTATGCATGAAGGACCAGATGCCGTGCACGAAGGGATGGCAGTTGTCGCGCCGCGTGCCGCCGCCGGTCGCGGCGCGCACATGGGCGAGGAAAAGCGGCGAGCGGACCTGCCGGGCGATGCTCCTGAGGTTGCAGTCCGACCAGGCAGGCAGGATATCGCGATAGCGGCCGGGCTCCGGGCGGTCGCCATACCAGGCGATGCCGAAGCCGTCGCCGTTGGTGGCCGTCTTGGCGCGGGTGGCGCAGTGGGATTGCTCGATCAGCGAATGGGCGGGCGAGGACACCAGTTCCTCGAGAAAAAGCGGCTCTCCGCGATAGGCTGCCCAACGGCACATGATGCTATTCCCGCTCTGAAAGGACCGGCGCGACCCGCTGACGGCCGCGACGCATTACCATGGCATAGGCCGGATTCTCGATGGAAATGGGTAATAATGCGTTAACGAAAGTAAATGGCATGTGCCATGCGTGCCATTACGAGACCGGCGGCCTACGGAAAAGCTGGTTTTGTGAACAATGCGTTTCGATCCGGCCCGATTTCGTGAACAATGGCCGAGGCGTATAAGGGTCCCAAGCAACCCAGTCGAAAGGACCTTTGCAATGTCCATACGCCCCGTAAAACATGAAAGCGTCGCCCGCCCCGCCATGGAAGGCGCCGGCGTCAAGCTGCACCGGGTCTTCGGTTTCGGCGATCCGTCGATGACGGATCCCTTCCTGATGATGGACGATTTCCGCAACGATGAACCCGAGGATTACATCCGCGGCTTCCCGTGGCATCCCCATCGCGGCATCGAGACCATCACCTATGTGCTGGCCGGCTCCGTCGAGCATGGCGACAGCCTCGGCAATCACGGCGTTATGGGCGCGGGAGACGTGCAGTGGATGACCGCCGGCAGCGGCATCCTGCATCAGGAAATGCCGCGTGGCGATTTCGCCGGCAGGATGCATGGTTTCCAGCTCTGGGCGAACCTGCCCTCGTCGCTGAAGATGACCGCGCCGCGCTACCAGGACATCAAGTCCGGCGACATTCCTGTCGTCGTCGACGATGACGGCACGGCGGCGCGCATCATCGCCGGCAGTTTCTGGGGCAAGACCGGCCCGGTCGACGGCATCGCCGCCGAGCCCGTCTATCTCGACATCTCCGTGCCGCCGGGCAAGACGAAGCGCCTGCCGGTCGATACCTACCGCTCGGCCTTCGCCTATATCTTCGCCGGCTCCGGTACGTTCCGCGACGCCTCGAAGCCCTTCGGCGTGAAGGTGGAGAAGGAATACCAGGGCGAGGAGCTGAACATCCGCGATCTCTCCGGCAACCGCACGCTGGTCGTCTTCGACACGGGCGACGAGGTGACGGTGCAGGCCGGCGAGAAGGGCATCCGCTTCCTGCTCGTCTCCGGCAAGCCGATCCAGGAGCCGGTCGCCTGGCACGGCCCCATCGTGATGAATACGCAGGAAGAGCTGCAGCAGGCGATGCGCGAGCTTCGCAACGGCACCTTCATCAAGCCGGCGCATTGACGCGCGGCCACAAGCCCCTATCCTTCCGCCGTATCCTGCGGCGGAAGGACGTGTCATGCGGATCGACGGGCAATGCCATTGCGGCTTCGTGACCTATGAGGCAGAGATCGACCCAGAAGCGGTCTCGATCTGCCATTGCACGGATTGCCAGAGGCTGACCGGCTCGCCCTATCGCGTCACCGCCATGGTGCCGGAAAGCGCCGTGCAGCTGACCGGCAACCCGCCCCGGCTCTATACCAAGACCGCCGAGAACGGCCGCCTGCGGCTGCAATATTTCTGTCCGCAATGCGGCTCGCCGCTCTTCACGACCGGCACCGGAGAGGACGCCGCGATCTGGGGCATTCGCTGGGGCAGCATCAACCAGCGCGCCAGCCTGACGCCGAAGCGGCAGATCTGGTGCGGCTCCGCCATGAACTGGTTCGGTGAGACGGCGGCGCTTCCCGGCGTGCCGAAGGATTGAGCCATGGCGGCCGGGCGCTTCCAGATCTTCAGGACGGGCATGGACGGCATCGAAGCCGTCTTCGCCGACAGCCGGCATACCTTCGCCCGCCACACCCACGACGCTTATGGCGTCGGCGTCATCGAGCGGGGCGCGCAGAGATCGGCGAGCGGGCGCGGCATGGTCGAGGCCGGGGCCGGAAACACGATCACCGTCAATCCCGGCGAGGTGCATGACGGGGCGCCGATCGGCGATGCGCCGCGCGTCTGGCGCATGCTCTACCTGCAGCCGGCCGTCGTCGCTGCCGCGGCACGGGATATCTTCGAGGGCGACCCGCGCGAGGAGTTCCATGCGCCGGTGCTGGAGGATGGGCGCATCGCCGGGCTCGTTTCGGCAACGCTTGCCGCGCTCATGGACCGCGACGCCGCGCGCCTTGCCTCGGAAGAGCGGCTTCTCCTGCTCCTTGCCGCGCTCCTGCGGGAAGAGGCGCCCCGCCGCGAAAGCCTTGCCTCGCCGGCCGTGAGCCGAGCGCGCGAACATCTCGACAGCGACCCGGCTTCGGCCGTGACCCTTGCAGCGCTTTCCGCCGAATGCGGGATCGGGCGTTTCCGGCTGGTGCGGGACTTCGCCAGCAGCACGGGCCTCACGCCCCATGCCTACCAGCTCCAGCGGCGCACCGAGCTTGCCCGCCGGCTGATCGCGGGCGGCACGCCGCTTGCCGAGGCCGCCATGGAAGCGGGCTTTGCCGATCAAAGCCACATGACGCGCAATTTCACGCGGCGCTACGGCTATACGCCGGGCGCCTGGCTCGCCGCGCGCACCTGATCCCGCAATTTCGTTCAAGACCCGGCCGGCCTTCCGGTGTTTCCTGCCGCTCCCAAGCCGCATGGAGCCCGTCATGACCACCGAATTCCTGATCACCTCACTCGTCGTCATCCTGCTTCCGGGCACGGGGGTGATCTATACGCTGGCGCTCGGCATCAGCGGCGGTTTTCGCCCCGGTCTGCTGGCCGCCTTCGGCTGCACGCTCGGCATCGTGCCGCATATCCTCGCCAGCGTCGTCGGCCTGGCCGCCGTGCTGCATGCGAGCGCGCTTGCCTTCGAGGTGCTGCGCTATATCGGCGTCGCCTACCTGCTCTTCATCGCCTGGAGCCTGCTGAAGGACAGCAACGCGCTCGATCTCGGGCCCGAGCAGGCGCCGGCGGAAAAGGCCATGCGCATCGTGCGCAAGGGCATCTTCACGAATATCTTCAATCCGAAGCTCTCGCTGTTCTTCCTCGCCTTCCTGCCGCAGTTCGTTCCCGCGAACGCACCTGACGCCACAGCGCAGATGCTCGTCCTCGGCGGCGTCTTCATGGCCCTGACCTTCCTCGTCTTCGCCATCTATGCGGGGCTGGCCGCGAGCCTTCGCCAGCAGGTGCTGAGCCGGCCAAGGTTCATGCTCTGGACGCAGCGCAGCTTCGCCGCCGCCCTTGGCGTGATGGGGCTGCGGCTGGCGCTGACGGATCGCTGACGATCAGGCCCAGAGCGCATGGAAATGATGGAGCGGGCCATGGCCGGAGCCGACCGCCAGCGCATCCGAACTGCGCACGGCGCCGGCGATGAAGCTCTTGGCCGCCGCCACGGCGTCAGGCAGCGGCCTGCCCTTGCCGAGTTCGGCGGCGATGGCGCTCGACAGCGAGCAGCCGGTGCCGTGGGTGTTGCGCGTCAGCACCCGCACGCCCTCGTACCAGCGCAGCCCGCCCGGCGTTGCCAGCACGTCCGGGCTCTCGCCGCCCGGCAAGTGCCCGCCCTTCAGCAGAACCGCCTTCGGGCCGAGCGCGAGCAGGCGCGTCGCCTGCCCTTCCATGGCGGCCCGGTCGGCGGCCTCGGGCTCTCCGAGCAGCGCTGCCGCCTCCGGCAGGTTCGGCGTCAGCACCGTCGCGAGCGGCAGCAGGCGGCGGGTCAGCGCCTCCACGGCCGCCTCGGCCAGCAAGGACGCTCCGCCCTTGGCGACCATGACCGGATCGAGCACGACGGGCGTGCCGCGATGTGGGAAAAGCGCATCCGCCACCGCCCCAGCGATCTCCGCCGAGGCGATCATGCCGATCTTCACGGCATCGACGCGCACATCGCCGAACACATCTGCAATCTGCGCCGCGACGAAGGCCGGCGGCACGAGATGCACGCCGGAGACGCCCTGCGTGTTCTGCGCCGTCAGCGCGGTCAGCGCGGCCATGCCGTAGGTGCCGCGGGCGGCGAAGGTCTTGAGGTCGGCCTGGATGCCGGCCCCGCCTGACGGGTCGGAGCCCGCGATCGAGAGAATGTTTGCGATGGCCATTTCGCCTCCTTGGGCGGAGGCGGTCTTCGGGCAACGGAATTGAGGCCCGTTCGACTCCCTCCGCCGGCATGATCCGGTTCAGGTTCAAAGGGTGCTTCTCAGCCCGCCTTCCGGCAGACGCCCCTGTCTCAAGCGGTTTTCGCAAATGTCGAGACACCTGTCACCCTGAAAGTGACAGGCATCGGTTACGCCTTGGTGACGTGATACTCCTTGATGGCGACCATCTTGATCGCCGGGTAGCGCTCCGCCTCGTAGCGCAGCGAGAAGGCGTCCTGCGCCAGGAACACCGGGTCGCCGTCGAGGTCGCGGGCGATATCGCCGCGGCGCTGGGTGACGAACTTGTCGAGCTCGGCCGCGCTGTCGGAGGAGATCCAGCGGCAGACGGAGAAGCGCGACATCTCGAAGGAGACCGGCAGGCCGTATTCCGCCGAAAGCCGCTCCTTCAGCACGTCGAGCTGCAGCGCGCCGACGACGCCGACGATGGCCGGCGAGCCGTCTTCCGGCGAGAAGAGCTGCACGACGCCCTCTTCCGCCATCTGCTGGAGCGCTTCCTTCAGCTTCTTGGCCTTCATCGCGTCTTCCAGCCGCACGCGCCGCAGGATTTCCGGCGCGAAGTTCGGCACGCCCTCGAAGACCAGCGCCTCGCCTTCCGTCAGCGTATCGCCGATGCGCAGCGTTCCGTGGTTGGGGATGCCCACCACGTCGCCGGCATAGGCCGTGTCGGCCAGCTGGCGCTGCGAGGCGAAGAAGAATTGCGGGGCCGAGAGGCCGATGGTCTTGCCCGTGCGGGCAAGGCGCACCTTCATGCCGCGCTCCAGCATGCCGGAGCAGACTCGGGCAAAGGCGATGCGGTCGCGGTGGTTGGGGTCCATATTGGCCTGGATCTTGAAGACGAAAGCCGTCATCCTGTCTTCCGCGGCATGGACCTTGCGCGTATCCGCCACCTGGTCGCGCGGCGGCGGCGCGAAGGCGCCGAGCGCGTTGATAAGATCACGCACACCGAAATTGCGCAGCGCCGAGCCGAAGAAGACCGGCGTCAGGTGCCCTTCGAGGAAGGCCTCGCGGTCGAACGGGCGGCAGGCCTCGCGGGCAAGCTCCATCTCCTCGATGAAGGCGTTCCGCTCGTTCTCCGGCAGGTGCTTTGCAACCTCGGCGGCATCGTCCATCCGCGTCGGCTGGACCTGCGTGTCCGAGCCGCGGAAGGTGCGGTCGGCGAGGTGATAGGAGCCGCAGAAGGTCTTCGAGCGGCCGACCGGCCAGGTGACCGGGGCGGTGTCGAGCGCCAGCTTTTCTTCGACTTCATCGAGGATTTCGAACGGATCGCGGCTCTCGCGGTCCATCTTGTTGACGAAGGTGATGATCGGGATGTCGCGCAGGCGGCAGACCTCGAAGAGCTTCAGCGTGCGCGGCTCGATGCCCTTGGCGGCGTCGATGACCATGACGGCCGCGTCCACCGCCGTCAGCGTGCGGTAGGTGTCGTCCGCGAAGTCCTCGTGGCCGGGCGTGTCGAGAATGTTGAAGACGTTGCCGTCATATTCGAAGGTCATGACCGAGGTCACGACCGAGATGCCGCGCTCGCGCTCGATCTTCATCCAGTCCGAGCGGGTCTGGATGCGGTCCTTCTTCGCCTTCACCTCGCCGGCGAGCTGGATGGCGCCGCCGAAGAGGAGGAGTTTTTCGGTGAGGGTGGTTTTACCGGCGTCCGGGTGCGCGATGATCGCGAAGGTGCGGCGGCGGGAGACCGCCTCGGCAAGGGTTTCGGCCATTTTCTGCAATATCCTGTGAGTTGCCGGGGTCTTTACAGGCTCCGCCGAAAAAGCGCAATTGACGAGGCGCGCCGCGCGCCGGCTTATGGGCGCATGAACGCGCACGCCCCCTCCCAGCCCCTGCTCTCCCTCGTCCGCCTGCCGCATGGCGAAGGGATCGAGCTTCCCGCCTACGAGACCTCAGGCGCCGCCGGCATGGACCTTCGCGCCGCCGTCGCGACCGACGCACCGCTCACGCTGGAGCCCGGCAAGCGCGCGCTGGTGCCGACCGGCTTCGTCTTCGAAATCCCGCACGGCTTCGAAGCGCAGATCCGCCCGCGCTCCGGCCTTGCCTTCAAGAACGGCATCACCTGCCTCAACACGCCCGGCACCATCGACAGCGATTATCGCGGCGAGGTGAAGGTACTGCTCGTCAATCTCGGCGAGGAGACCTTCGTCATCGAGCGCGGCATGCGCATGGCGCAGATGGTGATCGCCCCCGTGACGCAGGTCGCGGTGCGCGAGGCGACGGAAGCGAGCGAAACCACGCGCGGCGCGGGCGGCTTCGGCTCGACCGGCGTTCGCTGAGGCGATGCCCGTCCGCAAGGACCTTTCCTTCCGCTCCGGCTATTTCGGCGATCCCGCGGCATCGCGCGCCTTAGCAGGCCTGCTGCAGGACGTCTTCGGGATCGACGTGACGATCATGGACCGGCTCGGCGGATCGGACCCGACCGGCATTCCCTTCTCGTGGTTCGATGCGGATGGCGCCTGCATCGCCAATATCAGCGCCTTCTCGCTGCCGCTCGTCATCGATGGCGTTTCCCTGCGCGCGGCCGGCCTGCAATCCGGCGCGGTGCGGCCGGGCCATCGCGGCATGGGCCTCTACCGCGATGTCATGGAGGCGGCGCTTGCCCATTGCGATGCGGAAGGATTTGCGGCCGTCGCCCTCCTGACCGATACCCCCGCGCTCTACGGCCGCTACGGTTTCGAGCCGCTGGCGCAGCACCGCTTCGCCGGTGCGGCGCCTATGGGCGGAACGGCGGGCCCGGTGCGGCGGCTGGACCTTGGAAGCGCCGCGGATATCGCGCTGCTGCGCCGGCTGCTCGATGGCCGCCAGCCCGTTTCGGATTGCTTCGCGCCGGTGCGGCAGACCGGGATGTTCCTCTTCAACGCCGCCCTGATGCCCGACGTCAGGCTCGACCTGATCGGCGAGGACGCCGTCGTCGCGTGGCGGATGGCCGGGGACGGGGCTTTCGAGTTGCTGGATGTCGCCGGCACGCGCATTCCCCGCCTTGCCGATATCCTCGCCAGCGTACAGGCCGCTGCGGCGCAGGTCGTCGTCCATTTCCCGCCCGACAGGCTGGAATGGCAGGGCGAGGCCCTTGCCGATACGGGCGAGATGGTCCTGATGCTCCGCATGGCGAAGACCCTGCGGCCGGGAGGACCCTTCGCCCTTTCGCCGATGGCGGAATTCTGAGGCCGCACGCAAACGGCGAAGGAATATTCCGCTTTCGCCCGCCTGCGGCGAAATCCGGACTCGTCTAAGGCCGCGTTCCCTCCTACATTCTCCCGCAAAGAGAACAGAGGAGCACCCGATGACCGAACCCCGCAAGCCCGGCCGCGGCCGTATCTATGCCTCCATCACCGAGACGATCGGCGATACGCCGATCGTGCGGCTCGACAAGTTCGCGAAGGAAAAGGGCGTCGTCGCCACCCTTCTCGCCAAGCTCGAGTTCTTCAACCCCATCGCCTCCGTCAAGGACCGCATCGGCGTGGCGATGATCGAGGCGCTGGAAGCGGCGGGCAAGATCACGCCCGGCACGTCGACGCTGGTGGAGCCGACATCGGGCAATACCGGCATCGCGCTCGCCTTCGCCGCCGCCGCCAAGGGGTACCGCCTGATCCTCACCATGCCGGAGACCATGTCGGTCGAGCGGCGTAAGATGCTGGCCCTGCTCGGCGCCGAACTGGTGCTGACGGAAGGCCCGAAGGGCATGAAGGGCGCCATCGCCATGGCGGAGGAGCTGGCGAGCACCATTCCGGGCGCCGTCATCCCCCAGCAGTTCGAGAACCCGGCCAATCCGGAAATCCACCGCAGGACGACGGCGGAGGAGATCTGGAACGACACCGACGGCGCGGTCGACATTCTCGTTTCCGGCATCGGTACCGGCGGCACGATCACCGGCGCCGGGCAGGTGCTGAAAGCGAGGAAGCCGGGCTTCAAGGTCATCGCCGTGGAGCCGACCGACAGCCCGGTGCTCTCCGGCGGCAATCCCGGCCCCCACAAGATCCAGGGCATCGGCGCGGGCTTCGCCCCGGCGGTGCTCGACACGGCGATCTACGACGAGGTGGTGACCGTCACCAATGACGAGGCCTTCGAGAACGCCCGCCTCGTCGCGCGGCTCGAGGGCGTGCCGGTCGGCATCTCCTCCGGCGCAGCGCTGGCGGCGGCCGCCAAGGTGGGCAGCCGGCCGGAAAATGCCGGCAAGACCATCGTCGTCATTATCCCCTCCTTCGCCGAGCGCTACCTTTCGACTGCGCTCTTCGAAGGCCTCGGCGGCTGAACCGGACAGCCCGTCGTGCGGTAATCCTGCGCGACGGGCCTCGCCAACCGAACCGGCACGGCCCATGCTCCACCATCTCTCCCTCGGCGTGCGCGACGTCGAACGCGCGGCAACCTTCTACGACGCGGCGCTGGCGCCGCTCGGCTATGAGCGCGTCTGGTCGGACATCCGGCCCGGCGAACCGGATCAGGCCATCGGCTACGGCCTGCCCGGCGGCGGCGACAAGCTCGCTCTCAAGCAGTACGACGCCGCCGCCGCGCCGGGCCCCGGTTTTCACGTTGCCTTCGACGCGCCGGACCGGCAGGCCGTCAAAGCCTTCCACAAGGCCGCGCTTGCAGCCGGCGGAACCGACAATGGCCCGCCCGGGCTCCGCCGCCATTACGGCCCGACCTATTATGCCGCCTTCGTCATCGACCCCGACGGGCACCACCTCGAGGCCGTCTTCAAGGGGCCGGCCTGAGACAGAACCGGCACCGGCACGCTAATCACTTCAGACACGGTGCCGGCCGATATCGGCCCCGTGCCCGCCACCCCACCGTATGGCACCGGCGCGCACAAATCTCCGGCGTCTGCCGCTGGCCGGCATTCACGCCGGCGCCGTCAACCGTTCGCCGGCCATGCGGTAGGAAATCGCTTCCGCCAGATGGATGCGGCCGACAATAGAGGCCTCGTCGAGATCGGCCAGCGTGCGCGCGACCTTGAGGACGCGGTGGTAGCCGCGCGCGGAGAACCGCATCTTCTCCGCGGCGTCCCGCAAGAGCTGGAGGCCGCCGGGATCGGGCTCAGCCATCTTCTCGACGAGCGCCGTAGAGGCGCGGGCATTGCTCGTCACCCCGGCCATGCCGAGGCGGGCGAAGCGATCGATCTGCAGGGCGCGAGCCCTTGCGACCCGTGCGGCGACGGTTTCGCTGGTCTCGGCGGCCATGGGGCGGATGAGGTCCGTCGCCGAGACCGCCGGCACGTCGATGCGGATGTCGATACGGTCGAGCAGCGGGCCGGAGACGCGGGCCTGGTAGTCGCTCACGCAGCGCGGGCCGCGGGCGCAGGTGCGGCCCGGCTCGCCCGCCATGCCGCAGCGGCAGGGATTCATCGCCGCGACGAGCTGCACGGCCGCCGGATAGCTGACGCGGTGATTGGCGCGGGCGATGATGCATTCGCCCGTTTCGAGCGGCTGGCGCAGGGCGTCGAGCGCCTGCGGGGAGAATTCCGGCAGCTCGTCGAGAAAGAGGACGCCGTTATGGGCGAGCGAGACCTCGCCGGGCCTTGCCCGCGGCCCGCCGCCGACGAGGGCGGCCATGGTGGCCGAATGATGCGGCGTGCGAAAGGGCCGGCGATCCGACAGCCGGCCGCCGGAAAGCTGGCCGGCGATGGAATGGATCATCGAGACTTCGAGCAGCTCCGCCGGCGAGAGCGGCGGCAGGATGGCGGCAAGGCGCGCGGCGAGCATCGACTTGCCCGAGCCGGGCGGGCCGACCATCAGGAGATTGTGGTTGCCGGCGGCGGCCACTTCCAGCGCGCGCTTGGCGCTTTCCTGGCCGCGGATATCGGCAAGGTCCGGCAGGCCCGCGGCGGCGGCGCGGATCGCCGGTGCCGGCCGCGCGAGAACCTGCGTGCCCTTGAAATGATTGGTGAGCGCGATGAGGCTGCGCGGCGCGAGAATGTCGAGCCCGCCGCCGGCCCAGGCGGCTTCCGCACCGTTCTCCGCCGGGCAGATGAGGCCCTTGCCGAGCGCATTGGCGCCCATCGCGGCGGGAAGCGCGCCGGTGACGGAGGCGATCGTGCCGTCGAGATTCAGTTCGCCGATGACGATGTAATCCTCCAGCGCATCGCCGGGCACGGCGCCGAGCGCCATCATGAGGCCTAGCGCGATGGCAAGGTCGTAATGGCTACCTTCCTTGGGAAGATCGGCCGGGGCGAGATTGACGGTGACACGCTTCGGCGGCAGGGAAAGACCGGACGCGTGCAGCGCGGCATGGACCCGCTCGCGGCTTTCGGCGACGGCCTTGTCCGGCAGGCCGACGATCTGCATGCCCACCTTGCCGGGCGCGACCATGACCTGGACGTCCACCGGAACGCCCTCGATGCCCTGAAACGCAATCGTACCGACCCGCGCCACCATGCCTGCCCCCGCCTGCCGTGCAGCGCCGCGCGCCGCTCATGCGCAAGGGACGCCGCAACACCTTTTTGCCGAAAACCGCTCCCGCAACCGCCTCTGGGTTGCAGCCGCAAATCTGGCATGAAAGACGGAATGAAACAAGAACAATTATAGAACCGAAGCGGGAATTTTCCGCCCATCGGTTGTGGGCGGTTGCATTTGCGGAACGAAGCCGGGACCGTTCGCGAACGAACGGTCCCGGTGCGCCCTGCCGTGGCGGCTCAGCGCTTCTTTTCGATTGCATCCCAGAGGAGAGCAGCGATGTCGGCACCGCCGAATTTCTTCACTTCGCGGATGCCGGTGGGCGAGGTGACGTTGATCTCGGTCATGTAGTCGCCGATGACGTCGATGCCGACGAAGATGAAGCCGCGCTCGCGCAGGGCCGGGCCGATGCGGGCGCAGATTTCCTTTTCGCGCGCCGTCAGTTCCGTCGCTTCCGCGCGGCCGCCGACATGCATGTTGGAGCGGGCGTCATGCTCGGCGGGCACGCGGTTGATCGCGCCGACCGGCTCGCCGTCGATGAGGATGATGCGCTTGTCGCCCTTGCGCACGTCCGGCAGGTACTGCTGGGCGATGAAGGGCTCGCGGAACATCTGGCCGAACATTTCGAGCAGCGAGGAGAGGTTGCGGTCGTCCTTGGTGGAATGGAAGACGCCGGCACCGCCATTGCCGTAGAGCGGCTTGAGGATCATGTCGCCCATCTCGTCGCGGAAGCGGCGGATTTCGACCGGGTCACGCGTGATGAGGGTCGCCGGCATCAGGTCGGCGAATTCGGTGACGAAGATCTTCTCCGGCGAATTGCGCACCCAGGCCGGGTCGTTGACGACGAGGGTCTTCGGGTGGATGCGCTCCAGAAGATGCGTGGAGGTGATGTAGGACATGTCGAAGGGCGGGTCCTGGCGCAGCAGCACCACGTCCATCGTCGACAGATCGATGCGCTCGGCGTCGCCCAGCGTATAGTGGTCGCCCTTCACGTCGCGCAGTTCCATCGGCTCGACGGTGGCATAGACCTTGCCGTCGCGCAGGCTCAGCCGGTCGGGCGTGTAGTGGAAGAGCTTGTAGCCGCGGCTCTGCGCCTCGATGCTCATGGCGAAGGTGGAGTCGCCGGCGATGTTGATGGTCGACACATGGTCCATCTGGACCGCGACGTTCTTGATCTTTGCCATGAAAGGTCCCCTGAGAATTGCCCGACACATTTAGGATGCGGCAGGCGCTATGGCAACGGGCTCAGGCAAGGCCATCGATGCGGCAGGTGATCATGTCGTGGTCCGAGAGCGGCTTGCCGGTGGGCGAGAGCGAGGAGACGATCTCTACCCCGGAGACGGCAAGGCCGCGCGAGAGGAACCAGTCGAGCTTCATCGCCCGGTCGGGCCAGCGGGTAATGAGGCTGGGGCGCGTGGTCATGACGTCGAGCGGGCCACCGTGGCGGGTGAAGCCGCGCTCGGCCGCGCGGGCGAAAAGGCCCTCCGCCTCGAAATCGCCGCCCGTGTGGTTGCCGGTGTTGAGATCGCCGCCGATGAGAACGGGGCGGCCGGGGAAAGCGGTGTCGAGCGCATCGATGATGCCGACCACCTGGCGCTCGCGGTAGGCGGCGGTGGTGGCGCTTTCGAGATGCGTGGAGACGAGCACCAGCGGGCCGGCCTCCGTGTTGATCGTGCCGCCAACGGCGATGCGCTCGCCAAGGCGCGGCTGGTCGACCTCACCGGTAAACCACAGGCGTTCGCCCTCTAGCCGCAGAAGGAAGGGCTCGTGCAACGGCACGGTGGAAAGCAGCGCATTGCCATGTAGGCCGCGACGATTGAAATCGTCCTTGCAGAATTCGCGCTCGGTGTCGGAGCCGAGGCCGAGTTCGATGAATTCGACGCCGTAGAGATAGGCCATGCCCAGCTCCTCGGCGACATCTGCCGTGGTATGGGCCTGCCGCGTGCGGGCCATGCCGTCGTCCATTTCGGAGAGCAGCACGATTTCGGCACCGGTCGCGCCCAGGTGCTCGGCGCTTTGCAGCGGGAAGAGGCAGCGCTCCAGGTTCCAGGCGGCGACGGTGAAGGGAAACGGCAGCGGCTCGGCGCGCTCGGCGTGGCCACCCGCTTCCACCGCGTTCATGGAGGGCAGTTCCGCCATGCGGGCGTCATGGGCGGCGATGGTTCTTTCAAGGGTGGCGATGCCGGCGCGGTCTTCCGCGCTCGGGGCTACGAGCCTGTCGGTGGTGGTGCGGATCATGATGCGGCGACCTCCAGACCGGAAACGCCGGCGGCCTGCCCCTGTTCCGCGATCGTCCAGTCGATGCGCCGGCCGCTCGCCGTGTCGAAGAAATGCAGGCGGGAGGGCGCGATGGAGAGCGAGGCGGTTTCGGGCAGCGGGATTTCCGACGAGATGGCCGCGACCATCGACTGGTCGCCGACGAAGCCGTGCACGAGGCGCTGGGAGCCCAGTTCCTCGACATAGTCGATGCGGAAGGGCATGGCGCCGTCCGATCCCGCATGGAGGCGCAGGTCCTCGGCGCGCAGGCCGACGGTGAGCGCGCCCTGCGCCGGCACGGCCGCGCCCAGATCGAGGAGAGCGGGGCCGAGCGCCAGCTTGCTGCCGTGCAGTTCGCCGCCGACGAGGTTCATGGCCGGCGAGCCGATGAAGCTGGCGACAAAGGTGGTGGCCGGGCGGTGATAGACATCCAGTGGCGCGCCGATCTGCTCGATCCGGCCGCCCGAGAGCACGACGAGGCGGTCGGCGAGCGTCATGGCTTCGAGCTGGTCATGCGTGACATAGATCGAGGTGGTGCCGACGCGGCGCTGCAGACGCTTGATCTCGCCGCGCATGGAGACGCGCAGCTTGGCGTCTAGGTTCGACAACGGCTCGTCGAAAAGGAAGGCGGAGGGCTTGCGCACGATGGCGCGGCCCATGGCAACACGCTGGCGCTGGCCGCCCGAGAGGGCGCGGGGCTTGCGCTCCAGATAGGGCTGGAGCTCCAGCATGCGGGCGGCCTCCGCCACGCGGGCGTCGATCTCGCTCTTCGGCGTGCGGCGGTTCTTCAGGCCGTAGGCGAGGTTCTCGTAAACCGTCATATGCGGATAGAGCGCGTAGTTCTGGAAGACCATGGCGATGTCGCGGTCGGCCGGATCGACATCGTTGACCACACGGCCGCCGATGGTGACTTCACCCTCGCTGATCGTCTCCAGTCCCGCGACCATGCGCAGGAGCGTCGACTTTCCGCAGCCCGACGGGCCGACAAGCACGATGAACTCGCCGTCGGCGATGTCTATGCTGACGGAACTGACCGCGGTCACGCCGCCATTGTAGATCTTGGATACGTCCTTGATGCCGATGGATGCCATGGGACGGAACTCCTTACTTGTCGCTTTCGGTAAGACCCTTGATGAACCACCGCTGGAAGATCAGCACGATCATGACCGGCGGCAGCATGGCGAGGATCGCCAGCGCAAAGGCTTCGTTGTAATCGGGAATGTTGGAGCCGACCCAGACGAGCAGGATCTGCTTGATGCCGCGCACCAGCGTGAAGAAGCGCTCGTCCGTGGTCATCAGCGTCGGCCAGAGATACTGGTTCCAGCCATAGACGAACATGATGATGAAGATGGCGGCGATCATGGTGCGCGAGAGCGGCACCAGCACGTCGATGAAGAACTTGAACGGCCCCGCCCCGTCGATGCGCGCGGCCTCCAGCAGCTCCTCCGGCACGGATTTGAAGAATTGGCGGAAGAAGAAGGTGCCGGTGGCGGACGCCAGCAGCGGCACGATGAGGCCGGTATAGGTGTTGGTGAGCGAGAGCTTGTTCATCACCTCGTAGGAGGGGACGATGCGCACTTCGAGCGGCAGCAGCAGCGTCGTGAAGATCATCCAGAAGAACAGCGTGCCGAGCCTGAAGCGGAAATAGACGATGGCATAGGCGGCGAGCATGGAAAGGACGATCTTGCCGGCGGCGAAGCCCACGCCGAGGATCAGCGAGTTCCAGATCATGCGCGCGCCGGTGATCTCGCCGGTAAAGCCGCCCTTGCGGGTCAGCACGGTATTGTAGGTCTCGGCGAAATTGCCGCCCCAGGTGAGCGACAGGCCGTTACGGTGGATGTCGGCGGCATCGTGGGTGGAGGTCATGAAGGCGACCACGACGGGCGCCACCATGACGAAGACGCCGAGCATGAGGACGAGATGATCGAAAAGGCGGATGCGGTTCATCGCGGGCGTCCTCTCAATTGTAGTGCACGCGCCGCTCGATGAAGCGGAACTGGAAGACGGTGAGCACGAAGACGACGATCATCAGGATGACGGACTGGGCCGAGGAGCCGCCGAGGTCGTTGCCGCGGAAACCGTCCATATAGACCTTGTAGACCAGCGTGATCGGGTTGTTGGCGGCCTTATCCTTCACCATCACGTCGATGATGCCGAACGTGTCGAAGAGCGCGTAGGTCATGTTGATGATGAGCAGGAAGAAGGCGGTGGGTGCGAGCAGCGGCAGCGTCATCGTCCAGAAGCGGCGGAAGCCGGAACGGCAATCGATGGTGGCCGCTTCCCGCACGGAGGCGGGGATGTTCTGCAGGCCCGAAAGGATGAAGATGAAATTATAGGGGATCTGCTTCCAGACCGAGACGATGATCATCGCAATCGCGGTGTCGTTGTAGTTGAGGCCGACCTTCATGTCCCAGCCGAAGAGGGCGGCGAACTTCACCAGCGGGCCGATATGCTGGTCGAAGAACATCATGCCCATGAGGCCGGCGACCGGCGGGGCGATGGCATAGACCCAGATCAGCAGCGTCTTGTAGGCGGAGCTGCCCTTCAGCACCGCATCCGCCTTGACGGCGAGCAGCATGCCGATCCCGAGCGACAGGAACGTCACCAGCGCCGTGAAGACGACCGTGAAGCGGGCGATCGACTGGTACTGTACGGAGCCGAGCGCGTCCGAATAGTTGGAGAGGCCGACGAAGGTGGAGCCGAAGCCGAAGGGGTCCTCGAGGTAGAAGGACGACTGGATCGCCTGGATCGAGGGCCAGTAGAAGAAGACGAAGATGATCGCCATCTGCGGCGCAAGGAAGAGATAGGGCAGAAAGGGCGAGGAGAACTGGACGCGCTTCATGGCGTGGCCTTTGAAAGAACGGGAGAAGCGGGCGATTGCCCCTCACCCCAACCCACTCCCCGCCAACGGGGAGTGGGAGAGGCAATGTTGCGGCTTGTCCCTTCTCCCCGCCTGCGGGGAGAAAGTGGCCGGCAGGCCGGATGAGAGCCTGCCGGACGCGGACCTATCAGCCGGCGGTCTTGGCGAAGCGGGCGAGCAGATCGTTCGCTTCGGTCTCGATCGTCTTCAGGGCGTCCTCGACCGAGGTTTCGCCGGCGAAGATGCGGCCGTATTCGCGCTCCATGATCTCGCGGATCTGCGGGTAGAAGCCGAGGCGGTAGCCCTTCGACCATTCGCCCGAGGGCAGCATGAGCTGCTGGATGCCGACTTCGGCGACCGGCTTCTCCTTGTAGTAGCCTTCGGACTTCGCCAGCTCGTAGGCCGCCTTGGTGATGGCGACGTAGCCGGTGGCCTCATGGTAGAACTTCTGCACTTCCGGCGAGGTCAGGAACTGGAAGAAGTCGGCCGTGCACTTGTTCTCGGCTTCCGGCTTGCCGGACATGGCAAAGAGGGCCGCACCGCCGATGAAGGTGTTGGTGCCGGCGCCCTTCACGCTCTGCCAATAGGGCAGGAAGGTCGCGGTGAACGGCTTCTGCGCGGTCTTCTGGAGGCCGCCGAACGAACCCGAGGAGCCGATCCAGAAGGCGGCCTTGCCGTCTTCGAAGAGCTTCTGGTTGTCGTTCCAGCCGGCGCCGTAGTAGCCGAAGTAGCCTTCGTCAGCCCAGGCCTTGAGCTTGGTGAACATCATGACGAGGTTCGGGTCCGTCATGTTGATCTTGGTATCGGCGACCGAGTCGTAGCCGTTGTTGTTCGTCGCGAACTGGATGTTGTGGCGCGAGAAGAAGTTTTCCGTGAACTGCCAGGTGAGCTGCGACTGGACGAGCGGCAGGTAGCCGGCTTCCTTCAGCTTCGGGGCGATCGCCTCGAACTCTTCCCAGGTCTTCGGCGCTTCGACGCCGACCTTTTCGAGCGCTTCGGTGTTCACATACATGATCGGCGCCGAGGAGTTGAACGGCATGCCGACGAACTTGCCGTCAGGGGCGGCGTAGAAGTAGCGCACGCCCTCGATGAAGGCTTCGCGGTCGAACTTGTAGCCGGCCTGGGTGATCAGGTCCTCGGCCGGGATGACGGCGCCCGGAGCATTGATGATCGTTGCCGCGCCGGCGTCGAAGACCTGCAGGATGTTCGGCTGTTCGCCCGAACGGAAGGCGGCGATGCCGGAAGCGAGCGCTTCCTCGTAGGTGCCCTTGGAAACCGGCGTGATGGCGCAGGCCGACTGGGCGTCGTTGAACTTCTTGGCGACTTCGTTGATGACCTCGCCGTTGCGGCCGGCCATGCCGTGCCACCAGGTGATGTTGGTGGCGGCCATCGACGTCGTGGCGGAAATTGCGAGTGCGAAACCTGCGAGGGAAAGCGGCTTGAACATGAGTTGCTCCTCTTCACCGGACTTGGTGTGAGGGGTGCACTAAGGGCGGCCGATGACAGACGCGTTACGCTTTCATGTCAGTTTCGTTACATTTTCTTTTCAATCAAAACGCATCCGGAAGGTGTTTCGGAAGCCGCCAGGGCAGGACCGCAACGATATCATATCGTAAGGACAAGCGATGGGCGTCCGGCTGGCGGGAAAGCCAGATCTCGCTTGCCGCGCGGATGCGTTGCTGCGCGGTTCCGGTGACGGCGAAAACGGCGCTGTCGACATCGCGGCGGGCTTTCACCTCGACGCAGATGACGAGATCGCCGCGCCGGGCGACAATGTCGATCTCGCCCAGTTTCGTGCGGTAGCGGATGGCGCGGATGCGATAGCCCTTACAAAGAAGATAGAGCGCGGCGAGATATTCGGAGACGTGCCCCCGGCGGAAGGCTTTCAGCCGGTTCGGGTCCGCCGTCCTATTGCCCATCGGCGTCCTTAAGGTCGAGAAGGCGCTGATAGAGGTCCTTGCGCGGCAGGCCGGTCTGGCGCGCCGCCTCGGTCGCCGCCTTGCCGGTCGACATGTCCTTCGCGAGCATCGTCAGCAACCGGTCGACATCCTCCGCTTCAGGCGCGGCCGCCTCGCCCGGCGGGCCGATGACGAAGACGATCTCACCCTTCACGGAAGCGCCGTCCCCATAATGGGCGGCGAGTTCGCCCAGCGTGCCGCGGCGGAATTCCTCGAAGGTTTTCGTGAGTTCCCGGCAGACGCAGGCCGCGCGCGCCTCGCCCAGCACATCGGCGGCGGCGGCGACCGTCGCGGCGATGCGGTGGGGCGATTCAAAGAAGAGGAGCGTTGCGGGAACAGTCGCCAGTTCCGCGAGACGGTCGCGGCGCGCCTTGTCTTTGGACGGCAGAAAGCCGGCAAAGAAGAAGGCGTCGTTCGGCAGGCCCGAGCCGACGAGGGCTGCGAGCGGGGCGGATGCGCCGGGGATCGGCACGACGCGGTGACCGGCCGCGATGGCAAGCAGCGCGAGGCGATAACCGGGATCGGAGACGAGCGGCGTTCCCGCATCGGAGACGAGGGCGACGGATTTTCCGGCTTCGAGCGCGGCGATGAGGCGGGGGCCTGCCTCGTCCGCATTGTACTCGTGATAGGCATAGGGCCGGTTGACGATACCGTAGCGGTCGAGCAGCACGCGGGTGACGCGCGTGTCCTCGCAGGCGAGCACATCCGCGCCGGCCAGTGTTTCCAGCGCGCGCAGCGTGATGTCGGAGAGATTGCCGATGGGCGTTGCGACGAGATAGAGCGCCGGCTCCAGCGGCCGGGCGGGGATCATGGCATTGTGGAGGCGGAAGCTTTTCGCGCCATCCCCTGCCCCGCTTGCCACGCCTTCATCCCGCATCGTCAGTCCCTTTCCGGCCACGAATGGCCGCACTTTTCCCTCCTTATGGGCGAGCGCGGATGCCCCCGCAAGGTCCGGCGGTTGACTATCGTGTGTGCTGCACCGTTAGCACTTGCAATCGGGCCGGAACTTCTGCCATTTTGCCCGTCCACATCTTCCGGCGCCTGCCGGACCTTCAAGGCAATGCCGCGCCGGGTTCCGGCGGGCTAGCGGTCGAAAGCGGTACAGTTCCATGCGCATTACTCTCGAGCGGTCCAATCTTCTGAAGTCGCTGAACCACGTCCATCGCGTGGTCGAACGGCGCAACACGATCCCGATCCTCTCGAACGTGCTGCTGCGGGCCGACGGCGCCAGCCTCGACATGAAGGCGACCGACCTCGACCTCGAGATCACCGAGGCGACGCCGGCGCAGGTGGAACAGGCCGGTGCGACGACCGTTCCCGCCCACCTTCTCTACGACATCGTGCGAAAACTCTCCGACGGTTCGGAAGTGCTCTTGGCGACGAGCGCTGACGGCGCGTCGATGACGGTCGCTTCGGGCCGCTCGAAGTTCTCGCTGCAGTGCCTGCCGCAGTCCGACTTCCCTGACCTTACTGCCGGCAGCTTCTCGCACACGTTCCGCCTCAAGGCGACGGACCTCAAGATGCTGATCGATCGCACCCAGTTCGCGATCTCGACAGAGGAAACCCGTTACTACCTCAACGGCATCTTCATCCACACGATCGAGAGCAAGGGCGACCTGAAGCTGCGCGCCGTCGCCACCGACGGCCATCGCCTGGCCCGCGCCGACGTGGACGCCCCATCGGGCTCCGAGGGCATGCCGGGCATCATCATTCCGCGCAAGACGGTCGGTGAACTCCAGAAGCTGGTCGATAACCCCGACCTCACCGTGACCGTGGAAGTGTCGGACGCCAAGATCCGCTTCACCATCGGCTCCATCGTGCTGACTTCCAAGCTGATCGACGGCACCTTCCCGGATTACCAGCGCGTGATCCCGACCAACAACGACAAGGAACTGAAGATCGACTGCCAGTCCTTCGCGCAGGCCGTCGACCGCGTTTCCACCATTTCCTCCGAGCGCGGCCGCGCCGTGAAGCTGGCGCTGACCGAAGGCCAGCTGACGCTCACCGTCAACAACCCGGATTCGGGCAGCGCGACGGAAGAGCTGGCGGTCGGCTACGAGAACGACCCGCTGGAGATCGGCTTCAACGCGAAATACCTGCTCGACATCACCGCGCAGCTTTCCGGCACGGAAGCCGTCTTCATGCTGGCCGATCCGGGTTCGCCGACGCTGGTGCGCGACCTTGCCGGCGACGACGCGCTCTACGTGCTCATGCCGATGCGCGTGTAGTCCGGCCGTCGCGGCATCGGGAAACCGTTCGAGGAACCCGCCGGTCGCCCGGCGGGTTCTTTTTTGCAAAAGGCAATACCGCCATCTTCGAGAAACTTGCCGGTGGCGGCGCAATCAGACTTGTTTTTGACGCAAACCGCGTCACATATTCGGCGGGGCCGAACCATGCGGACGGGATGAAACCTGCCGCCGGCCTCGGAAATGCTACCATGAAGGGGGAGACGACATGACGTTGCGCGTGAAGGTGAAGGAACGGCTCGGCAGGAAATTCGACGACGAGATCCGCTTCTTCAAGGGCTGGGTGAGCAACACCAAGGCGGTCGGCGCCATCATCCCGACATCCTCCGTCACCGCGCGCCGCATGGCGAGCGTCGTCAACCCGGCCTCGGGCCTGCCCGTCCTCGAGCTCGGTCCCGGCACCGGCGTCATCACCAAGGCGATCCTGCAGGCCGGTATCACGCCGGACAAGCTGACCTCGGTGGAATTCTCGACGGATTTCTACAATCACCTCGTCGAGCGCTTTCACGGCGTCAACTTCATCAACGGCGACGCCTTCGATCTCGACAGGACGCTTGGCGAGCTGCGCGACGCCACCTTCGACAGCGTCATCTCCGCCGTGCCGCTGCTGAATTTCCCCATGCACCGGCGCGTCGCGCTGATCGAGGACCTGCTCGCCCGCATCCCGGCCGGCCGGCCGGTGGTGCAGATCTCCTATGGCCCGCTCTCCCCCGTCGTCGCCATGCCGGATCGCTACCAGATCACCCATCTCGACTTCGTCGTGCGCAACATCCCGCCGGCGCAGCTCTGGACCTACCGCCGCACGCACTGAGCGGCGGCGATGTTCGCGCTCTACATCACCCATCCGCAGGTCGCCATCGACCCGGCCGTGCCGGTGCCCGACTGGGGCCTGTCAGGACGTGGCCGGGAGCGCGCCGCTCTGGCCGCAGCGTCCGACTGGGCGGGGCGGATCGGTCGCTTCGTCGCGAGCACGGAGCGCAAGGCCGTCGAGACGGCGGACATCCTCGCCGCCGGCCGCGTGCCCGTCGAGACGGACCACGCCATGGGCGAGAACGACCGCTCCGCCACCGGCTTCCTGCCGCCGGACGCCTTCGAAGAGGCCGCGAACTGGTTCTTCGCCCACCCGCAGGAAAGCTTTCACGGCTGGGAGCGGGCCGTGGATGCGCAGGCCCGTATCGTCGCGGCCGTCGAGCGGGTGCTTGCGGCGCATGACCCCACGGTTCCCATCGCCTTCGTCGGCCATGGTGGCGTCGGCACGCTACTGAAATGCCGCCTCAACGGCACGCCCATCCGTCGCGACAGAGACCAGCCGGCGGGCGGCGGTAATCTTTTCGCTTTCCGGCTTGCGGACCGCAGCGTCACATGCGACTGGACGGCAATGGAATCTTGGAAAGGGTTTTGACCATGTCCGCGCGCGACCGCCTGATCGTTGGCCTCGATGTACCGACCATCGCGGAGGCGGAAAAGGTGGTCCGGACGCTCGGCAGCACCGCCCTCTTCTACAAGATCGGCTACCAGCTCGTCTTTGCCGGCGGGCTGGAATTCGCCCGCGACCTTGCCAAGGACGGCAAGAAGGTCTTCCTCGACATGAAGCTGCTCGACATCGACAACACGGTGGCCAAGGGCGTCGAGAACATCGTGAAGATGGGCATGTCCATGCTGACGCTGCACGCCTATCCGAAGGCGATGGCCGCCGCCGTTTCCGCCGCGAAGGGCTCGGACCTCTGCCTGCTCGGCGTCACGGTGCTGACCTCCATGGACGCCAAGGACGTCATCGATGCCGGCTATGAATACGATCCGCACACGCTGGTGCTGCGCCGCGCCGAACAGGCGCGCATCGCCGGCATGGGCGGCGTCGTCTGCTCGGCCGAAGAGGCGAGCGCCGTGCGCAAGGTCGTCGGTTCCGACATGGCCATCGTCACCCCCGGCATCCGCCCCGCCGGCGCGGAGCTTGGCGACCAGAAGCGCGTGATGACGCCCGCCGATGCGCTGAAGGCCGGCTCCAGCCATCTCGTCGTCGCCCGCCCCATCGTCAAGGCCGCCGATCCGCTTGCGGCCACAAAGGCGATCCTCGCCGAGATGGATGGCGCGCTTACAGCATAACAAGAGGGAGACAGACATGCCCAAGGGTTACTGGATTGCACAGGTCGATGTGCGCGATCCCGAGCGCTACAAGGACTACGTGGCCGCCGCCAAGCCGGCCTTCGAGAAATACGGGGCGAACTTCATCGCCCGCGGCGGCGCCTTCGCGCAGCTTGAGGGCCGCGTGCGCGCCCGCAACGTGATCATCGAGTTCCCCTCGCTGCAGGCCGCCGTCGACTGTTACAACTCACCGGAATACCAGATCGCCGCCGCGATCCGCCAGGAAGTGGCGGATGCGGAGATGGTGGTCGTCGAAGGCCTCTGACCCCCCGGCCGCAAGCCCTTGCAAATCCGGCATGAGAGACGCTTCGCCGCGCTTCACCTTGCCGGTTGTTTGGGCTATGTAGGCCCTACCTACCTATCCTAGTCTCCAGGAGCAGCCTCATGACCTTGTCCAACCTTCCGCCGCTCGTCACCGTCTTCGGCGGCTCGGGCTTCGTCGGGCGTCATGTGGTGCGCGCGCTGGCGCGCCGCGGCTACCGCATCCGCGTCGCCGTGCGCCGCCCGGACCTCGCCGGCTTCCTGCAGCCGATCGGCGGCGTCGGCCAGATCTCCTTCGTCCAGGCGAACCTGCGCTACCGCCAGTCCGTCGATCGCGCCGTCGAAGGCTCCGACCATGTCGTCAACTGCGTCGGCGTGCTCTTCGAGACCGGCCGCAACACTTTCGATGCCGTTCAGGATTTCGGCGCCCGCGCGGTGGCGGAAGCGGCCCGTGCCGTCGGCGCGAAGCTCACCCACATCTCCGCCATCGGCGCGGACGAGAACTCCCCCTCCTCCTATGCCCGCACCAAGGCGCGCGGCGAGGCGGCGGTCATGCGCACGGTGCCGGACGCCGTGATCCTGCGCCCGTCCATCGTCTTCGGCCCGGAAGACGGCTTCTTCAACAAATTCGCCGAGATGTCACGCTTCGCGCCGGCCCTGCCGCTCATCGGCGGCGGGCACACGAAGTTCCAGCCGGTCTATGTGAACGACGTCGCCGAAGCGGTGGCCCGCTCGGTGGACGGCACGATCGGGCGCGGCCGCGTCTATGAGCTCGGCGGCCCGGAAGTGCTGACTTTCCGCCAGTGTCTCGAAACGATGCTGCGCATCGTCGACCGCAAGCGCCCGCTCGTCGCGCTGCCCTTCGGCATCGCGTCGCTGATCGGCTCCATCGCCTCGCTGATCCCCTTCGTCAAGCCGCCGCTGACCTCCGACCAGGTCAAGCTGCTGCGCGCCGACAACATGGTGTCCGAGGCTGCCCGCAAGGAAGGCCGCACGCTGGAAGGCCTCGGCATCGAGCCGGTCCTCGCAGAGGCGATCCTGCCGAGCTATCTCGTGCGCTACCGCCCGCAGGGCCAGTTCACCAAGATCGACCGCACGGCCTGATCGCCCCTTTTGGAAATGCAGAACCGGCCGCCGCGGGAGGCTTTCCGCGGCGGCCGGTCCGTTTTTTTTCAAAGCGCTTCGGCCTGCTGTTGCACTTATGCAGCGGTTCAAAAAAGCGTTGCGGCATTTACGCCCGATTCAGCATGTCGCGATATTGATTGTAACGGGACCTGCGAATAAACACCGCCCCCGCCGCGTCATGCAAAAGAGACGGACACGGCGCATTTCAGCACTTCAAGAGGCTTCCGGCGCAAATGGGCAAGGCAATTGCAATCTTCTTCGGATTTTCGGCTCTGATCATCGTGGCCGGGTCCTTTGCCGCGCCCACGACGGTCTCCGCCAGCAAGCACGGCTGCTCGCCGGCCTATGGCGTCGATCCCTGCACGACCGCTTCGGTCAAGTAAGCCCCGGCCAGCCCGTCGGGCCGGCCGAAGCCGGCCTTTCAGCCCCAGATCAGAAGCGCCGCAAGGCCCAGCACGCCGACGACGATCCGCCAGATCGCGAACAGCGTGAAGCCGCGCCGCGAGACGAAGTCGAGCAGCGAGCGCACGACGAAGAGGCCCGCGACGAAGGCGGCGGCAAAGCCGACGCCGATGAGAAGCACGTCGTCGGACGAAAGCGCGTCCCGGTTCTTGTAGAGGTCGAGCGCGAAGGCGCCGACCATGGTCGGCATCGCCAGGAAGAACGAGAATTCCGCCGCCGAGCGCTTGTCGGTGCCCATCAGGAGGGCGCCGGCGATTGTCGCGCCCGAGCGCGAGGTGCCGGGGATCATCGCGAGGCACTGGCAAAGACCGATCTTGAAGGCGAGCGACGGCGGGTACTTCATCGCATCCGTATAGCGCGGCGTCAGCGGCATGCGGTCGATCGCATAGAGGATGACGCCGCCGACGATCAGCACGACGCAGATCAGCATCGGCGTCTCGAAAAGCACCGTCTTGATGAAATCATGCGCCAGCGCGCCGATCACCGCAGCCGGCAGGAAGGCGACGAGGATGCTGATGACGAAGCGCCGCGCCTCCGGGCTCGAGGGCAGCGCGAAGGCGATGCGCAGCAGCTTGGCGCTGTAGACCGACAGGATCGCGAGGATCGCGCCGAGCTGGATCAACACCGCGAAGGTGTTGCCGGGCGACTTGAAGCCGAGGAAATGCCCGGCGAGCAGGATATGGGCGGTGGAAGAGACGGGGATGAATTCGGTCAAGCCCTCGATTAGGCCGAGAACGAGGGCGCTGACGATGGACTGGTCTGCCATGGATGTTCCTTGGGATGGGAGGAAGGAAAGGCACGAAACGAAACCGGGCATACGGCAAAAAGCCCGATTCGCTTGTGTTTGTACCATCAAATTTCTATAGGTTCGTCAAATCAGCCGTGATCCGGATCTGCGCCGCACGCGCGCCAGGGCCCGGGGCAACCCCTTCCGCAAGACCAGTAAAGCAGCGTCCATGCCCACACTCTATCATCACCCGATGTCCTCCGCCTCCCGTTTCGTCCGGCTGATCCTGGCGGAATACGGCTTCCAGACGGAGCTTGCCGAGGAGCAGCCCTGGGAAAACCGGCGCGACTTCCTGGCGCTCAACCCGGCCGGCACGCTGCCCGTCTATGTCGACGACAGCATGCGGGCGCTCTGTGGCGCGAGCATCATTTCGGAATATCTCGACGAGACCCATGGCGTCCTCAAGCGCGACCGGCGGCTGCTTGCCGAGGACCCGTTCCAGCGCGCGGAAATCCGCCGCCTTACCGAATGGTTCCTGCAGAAGATGGAGCAGGACGTGACGCGGCCCCTGGTGCGCGAGCGCATCTTCAAGCTTCAGATGACCTCCGACCAGGGCGGTGGCCCGCCGGACAGCAAGATCCTGCGCAATTCGCGCGCCAATATCCGCCAGCACATGAAATATCTCTCCTGGCTTGCCGGTTCGCGCACCTATCTTGCCGGCGACCGGCTCAGCTATGCCGACCTTGCCGCCGCCGCCGCCGTCTCCGTTCTCGACTATATGGGCGAGATCAACTGGACGGACGCGCCGCAGGCCAAGGACTGGTACCAGCGGCTGAAATCCCGCCCCTCCTTCCGCCCGCTGCTCGCCGAGCGCGTGCGCGGCGTGACCCCGGTCTCGCATTACGCGGACCTCGACTTCTGAGGATGACGCCATGTCGGGCGACGACAGGCTCCGGCGCCGCCTGACCGACTTCCTCAAGGCGGAGGCGGCGGACAAAGGCTTCGACCTCTGTCGCATCACCGGCCCCGATTCTATTCCCCAGGCGCCGGCACGACTCGCCGACTTCCTTTCCGCCGGCTACCACGGCACGATGGACTGGATGGCGGAGACCGAGGCGCGCCGGGCCGATCCGCGCGTCCTGTGGAGCGACGTGCGCTCCGTCGTCCTCTTCGGCATGAATTACGGGCCGGAGCACGATCCGCGCGCCGTGCTCGCCATGCCGGACCGCGCGGCGATCTCCGTCTATGCGCAGAACCGCGACTATCACGACATCATCAAGGGCCGGCTGAAGGAAGTGGCGACGCGCTTTGCCGCGCGCGGCGGGGCGGACGTCAAGGTCTTCGTCGATACCGCACCGGTCATGGAAAAGCCGCTGGCCGCCGCCGCCGGTCTCGGCTGGCAGGGCAAGCACACCAACCTCGTCAGCCGCACGCACGGCTCCTGGCTCTTCCTCGGCAGCCTCTTCACCACCGCCGACCTCCTCCGCGACGAACCGGAGCGCGACCATTGCGGCTCCTGCCGGGCCTGCCTCGATTCCTGCCCGACCGATGCCTTCCCGGCGCCCTACAAGCTCGATGCGCGGCGCTGCATCTCCTATCTCACGATCGAGCACAAAGGCTTGATCGAGCCGGACATCCGCGAAAGGATCGGCAACCGCATCTATGGCTGCGACGATTGCCTTGCCGCCTGTCCCTGGAACAAGTTCGCCGCGGCCGCCTCCGAGATGAAGCTCGTCGCCCGCGAGGAGCTGAAGGCGCCCGCCATCGCCGATCTCCTCACCTTCGACGATCCCGGCTTCCGCGCCCATTTCTCCGGCTCGCCCGTCAAGCGCATCGGCCGCGACCGCTTCATCCGCAACGTGCTGATCGCCGCCGGCAATTCCGGCGACCGCGACCTTATCCAAACCTGCATCCGCCTTGCCGACGATGCCGCGCCCGTGGTGCGCGGCATGGCCGCATGGGCGCTTTCCCGCCTGATGACGGCTTCCGAATTCGCGGAATTTGCGGCAGGAAGGGCGGATGACGCGGACGAGGGCGTGCGCGCGGAATATGCAAGAGCGAAGGCGGAAAGACCATGAAGCACCTCCTGATCCTCGGCGCCGGCTTTTCCGGCAAGGCCATCGGCGAAACCTTCCTGGCCGCCGGCTTCACCGTCTCCGGCACGACGCGCTCGGCGGAGAAGGAGGAGGCGCTGCGCAGCCTCGGCATGACGCCCCTCCTCTTCGACGGCACGATTTCCTCCGACCTCGCCGCCGACATGGCCCACGCCACCCATGTCGTGCAGTCCATCGCGCCCGGCCGCGACGGCGATCCGCTGTTCCGCGCCGGCGTTCCCCCGCTTTCGCAATTGATGCCGAAGCTCGAATGGGCCGGCTATCTCTCCACCGTCGGCGTTTATGGCGACCACAAGGGCGGCTGGGTCGATGAGGGGACCGCGCTGAACCCCGTTTCCGCCCGCTCCGTCGAGCGGGTCGAGGCGGAGGAGCGCTGGCTCGCCCATGGCGCGGCCTCCGGCCTTCCTGTCGCCGTGCTGCGCCTTGCCGGCATCTACGGGCCGGGCCGCAACGCGCTGCGCAACATGGAGGAAGGCACCGCCCGCCGCCTGATCAAGCAGGACCAGGTGTTCAACCGCATCCGCGTCGAGGACATCGGCCGCTCCGCGCTCTTCCTTGCCGAGCGACATCTCGGCGGCGTCTGGAACATCACCGACGACGAGCCCGGCCCGCCGCAGGACGTGGTCGCGGAAGCCGCCCGGCTGATGGGCCTGCCGACCCCGCCGGACATTCCTTTCGAAACGGCGGAACTTTCTCCCATGGCCCGGTCTTTCTACGGAGAGAACAAGCGCGTCTCGAACGCGAAACTGAAGGCTGCGGGCTTCGAATTCCGTTTCCCGAACTACCGCCAGTCGCTCGCCGAGCTTCTCTCGTCCGGGCGCTGGCGGGGCTGACGGAGGACGGGCCCGCGCGGCCCGTTTTGCGATTTTCTACAACCTATAATTTATCTGCCCCATTTTCGCCTCCGAATTCCTGCGCAGAAATTGCTAATATTGAAAGTTTTTTCCGAAAATTTGCAGGATTGCCGCACAGACATTCCAACTTCGAAGTCGATCCAGTTTAGCGACTGATTCGCAAGCGCTTTTCCTGCCCCGTTAACCAAGGTTAAAAATCCATCGTGGGCGATGGACTGTATATCGGAGGGCCGCTTGCCGGCACTTGTGGCGGGTTGAGGCACGTTTTCGCCACTTTTGCTTCCTCATAGGGCGATCAACACAGTGGAAAACCGCAACTTTCCCGGAAGGTCGTCCGATACATGATGCTCAAGCTCTCCAGCCTCGCCCTTGCCTCCCTCCTCGCCGCCTCCTCGACATTCGTTACTTTCTCCGAAGCTGAAGCCGCCGGCTGCGGCCGCGCCTCGTGGTATGCGCTGCATTCGCGCACCGCTTCCGGCGAACGGATGAACCCGAACATGCTGACCGCCGCCCACCGGAGCCTGCGCTTCGGCACCAAGGTGAAGGTCACCAATTCGAACAACGGCAAGAGCGTCGTCGTCCGCATCAACGATCGCGGCCCGTTCATCCGCGGCCGGGTGCTCGACCTTTCCAAGGCAGCAGCCTCCAACATCGGCATGATCCGCTCGGGCCACGCCAAGATCTGTTACGAAGTCATCGGCTGACGCTCCGCGGAATCTGCGGCGCCCGGCTTGCCCTTCGCGCATTCCGCCGCTACCACGACGCAAAACGGAGTAGACGGATGCGATTGGGTGGGCGGCTCTCGGGAGCCATCGAGGTTCTGACGGATATCGAGACGCGGCGGCGCCCCGTCGCCGATGCGCTCAAGGACTGGGGCCTTTCCCATCGCTTCGCCGGCTCCGGCGACCGTGCCGCGATCGGCAATATCGTCTACGACGCGCTGCGCATGAAACTGTCGCACGCCTTCCTGATGGACGACGACAGCCCCACCGCCCTCGGCCATGCCGTACTCCTGCGCCAGTGGGGACTTGCCCCCGAGGCGCTTGCCGCCGAGTTCGAGGGCGACCGCTTCGCCCCGCAGCCGCTTTCGCAGGACGCGCTTGCCGCCTTCCACGCCCGCGACCTCGCCACGGCCCCGCTCCATGTGCAGGGCGACATTCCCGAATGGATCCAGCCGTCCTTCGAGACGAACTTCGACGGCGAGTGGCTGGCGGAAGCAAGAGCGCTCGCCGGCCGGCCGACGCTGGACCTCAGAGCCAACACGCTCAAGGCCGGTCGCGACAAGGTGCTGAAGGCGCTGGAGCGCAACGGCGCGCTGGCCTCCGCCATCGCAAGGCAGGGCATCCGCATTCCGGCCGGCGAAGGCCCGTCGCGCCTTCCCAACGTCACCGCGGACCTCGCCTTCCGGAAGGGCTGGTTCGAGGTGCAGGACGAGGGCTCGCAGATCGTCGCCGATCTCGTCGTGCCCGGGGAGGGCGAGCAGGTGCTCGACTTCTGCGCCGGTGGCGGTGGCAAGACGCTCGCCATGGCGGCCGCCATGCACAACAAGGGCCAGGTCCACGCCTACGACACCGACCGCAAGCGCCTCGCCCCGATCATCGAGCGGCTGAAGCGCGCCGGCACGCGCAATGTCCAGGTCCACGAGGACCTTGCCGGCCTCGCCCCCATGACCGCGCGCTTCGACCGCGTGCTGGTCGACGCGCCCTGCACGGGCACCGGTACCTGGCGCCGGCGGCCGGACACCAAGTGGCGCCTCACCGAGAAGAACCTCGAGGAACGCCTCGCCCAGCAGCAGGAAGCCCTCGCCAATGCCAGCGCCTTCGTGCGCCCCGGCGGCCGCCTCATCTACGTCACCTGTTCCATCCTGCCGCAGGAGAACGAGGAACAGGTCCGCGGCTTCTGCAAGGCCAATTCCGATTTCGAGATCCTGCCCGTCATGGAGACCTGGCAGGCGCTCTTCGGCGCGGACAGGCCGCAGCCCCGCTCGCGCGACGGCAGGACCGTGACGCTGACGCCCGCCTCCACCGACACGGACGGTTTCTTCTTCTGCGCCATGGGCCGCAAAGGCTGAATTCCTTGTGCTCCGTCAAAAAGCGGCGCAACAGGTTGAAACCATTCTAAACTATACACTTTGACACCAGTTTTTATTTGGTCCATGACAGCGAGGCCTGAATTACCCGAACCCGGCCGACCGCCGGGCCATCCGGGCGGCGTTCGCCGCTGCTCCGGTGTCGGGGGGACACGTCAAACAGGACACCAGGAGACGTCATGACCACTTCCTTCCTTCGCGCGGCCGCCTTTGCGCTTGCTGCCGCGGCGTCCAGCCTTGCCATCGGTTCCGCCCATGCGGCCGCCGATCCGGCTGCGATCGTCAAGCACTATACGGACATCGCCCACGCCAAGTATTCCGATGCGCTCGACGCCGCCAAGGCGCTCGACGCGGCAATCGACGCCCTCATCGCCAAGCCCGGCGACGACACGCTGAAGGCGGCGCGCGAGGCGTGGCTCAAGTCCCGCGTGCCCTACCAGCAGACGGAAGCCTACCGCTTCGGCAACCCGATCGTCGATGAATGGGAAGGCAAGGTGAACGCCTGGCCGCTCGACGAGGGCCTGATCGACTATGTCGACCCGAGCTACGGCACGGAAAGCGACGAGAACGCGCTCTTCGTCGCCAATGTCATAGCCAATCCGAAGCTGGAAATCGCCGGCAAGGCGATCGACGCCACGACGATCACGCCGGAAGTGCTGCAGGAACTGCATGAAGCGGGCGGCGTCGAAGCGAACGTGGCGACCGGCTACCACGCCATCGAATTCCTGCTGTGGGGCCAGGACCTCAACGGCACGGGTGCGGGCGCCGGCAACCGCCCGGCGACGGACTACGACACGGCCAATTGCACCAACGGCAATTGCGACCGCCGCGCCGCCTACCTGAAGGCCGCCTCCTCGCTGCTCGTCTCCGACCTTCAGGACATGGTCACGGCCTGGTCGCCGGACGGCGACGCCACCAAGAACGTGACGGCCGACCCGAAGGCCGGCATCACCGCCATGCTGACCGGCATGGGCTCGCTCTCCTACGGCGAACTCGCCGGCGAGCGCATGAAGCTCGGCCTCCTGCTGCACGATCCGGAAGAAGAGCACGATTGCTTCTCCGACAATACGCACAACTCGCACTACTACGACGTCGTCGGCATCCAGACCGTCTATACGGGTGAATATACCCGTCCGGACGGCTCCAAGCTGACCGGTCCGTCGCTGCACGAGCTCGTCGCCGAGAAGGACGCCGCGCTCGACAAGGAGATGACGGCCAAGCTCGACGCCAGCCACACCGCCTTCAAGGCGCTGGTGGACCGTGCGGAAGGCGGCGAAGCCTACGACCAGATGATCGGCGAAGGCAATGCGGAGGGCAACAAGGTCGTCCAGACCGCCATCGACAGCCTGATCGACCAGACGAAGACAATCGAGCGCGTCATCACGGCGCTCGACCTCGGCAAGATCGAGCTTGAAGGCTCCGACAGCCTGGACAATCCTGGCGCGGTCTTCAAATAAGATAGAAGGCGGGCCGCCGCGCATGAACGGCGGCCCGATCCAGCAATGACAGAACGCCCCGCCCGTCGCCTGCTCGCGGTTTCCGCCGCGTTCACCGTCGCGGCGGGCGTTTTCGTCATCGGCAGCGCGTATTCGGCCACCCGTGAGCGCGAAGACCTTTCCGCGAAGGACCTGAAGCGCGTCGCCGCCGTGACGGCATTGGCGACGGATTTCTCCAAGGCCGAGCAATACGAGGCCATGTCCGCCGGCGCCGCCACCTCGCTTGCGAGCGTCGACGTGAACAGCTTCTCGCATTTCTCGGAGAACATCACCTTCGAGGAGCGCGGGACCTTCAAGCTCGGCAACGCGCTCTTCCAGAAACTCTGGGTCTCCTCCCCCTCCTCCACGCAGGCCTCCGACGGGCTCGGCCCGCTCTACAACGCGCGCTCCTGCCAGTCCTGTCACATCAAGGACGGGCGCGGCCATCCGCCGGAGGGCGCGGCGGACGCGACCTCGATGTTCCTGCGCCTTGCCCGGCCCGCAGCGACGGCGGAGGAAGAGGCGGCGCTGAAGAGCTTCCATGCGATGAGCCTGCCCGACCCCATCTACGGCCGCCAGCTTCAGGACCAGGCCATTCCCGGCCTCAAGGCCGAGGGCCACATGGCCATCGACTACAGGGAAGAGCCGGTGACGCTTGCCGGCGGCGAGGTCGTGAGGCTGCGCCGCCCCACCTATTCCATCACCGACCTCGCCTATGGCGACCTCGATCCGGCGACGACGCTCTCGCCGCGCGTCACCCAGCCGATGCTCGGCCTCGGTCTCGTGCAGGCGATCCACGAGGCCGACATCCTGGCGCTGGCCGATCCCGACGACGCGGACGGCGACGGCATCAGCGGCAAGGCCGCCGTCGCCATCGACCCGGCCACCGGCAGAAAGACGCTCGGCCGGTTCGGCTGGAAGGCGCAAGCCGCCACCGTGCGCCAGCAGAGCGCCGAGGCCTTCGCCATGGACATCGGCATATCGACGCCGGAAGTGCCGCTCCACGACGGCGATTGCACCCCCGCCCAGACCGCCTGCCTCGAACGGCCCAACGGCGTGCAGAAGCGCCTTGGCGATGCCGAGGCGCCGCCGCCGGTCATGGACCTCGTCACCTTCTATGCCGAGAACCTCGCGGTGCCGGCGCGGCGCAAGGCGAGCTTCCCCGAAACGCTCGCCGGCAAGCGGGTCTTCTACGAGACCGGCTGCGTCTCCTGCCACCATCCGAAATTCGTGACCCGGCGCGATGCCGGCAACAAGGCCCATGCCTTCCAGCTCATCTGGCCCTATTCCGATTTCCTGCTGCACGACATGGGCGAAGGCCTTGCGGACGGGCAGCCGGTGGGCGTTGCGACCGGAAGGGAGTGGCGCACGCCGCCGCTCTGGGGTATCGGCCTTACAAAAACCGTCAACGGCCATACGTTCTTCCTGCACGACGGGCGCGCCCGCAACCTCACCGAGGCCATTCTCTGGCACGGCGGGGAGGCACAGGCGGCGCGCGACCGCTTCGCCGCGCTGGAAAAGCAGGACCGGGACGCCCTTCTGACCTTCCTGGAGAGCCTGTAGATGCCGATGCTGCGTTCATCCCTGCTGCGTTTCGCCGCCCTTGCCGGGGCAAGCCTGATGCTTTCCACCGCCCTTCCGGCCATGGCGCAGGAAGAGGCGACGGCCGCGCCGCCCGAGCTCACCGACGAGAGCGTCGTCGGCGTCATGACCCATGCCGTCGACGACGTCATCCGCCCCGGCTACCGGGCATTCGAGGCATCCGCCGGCGAGCTGGCCGAGGCGACGACCGCCTTCTGCAAGGCGCCTTCGGACGATTCGCGCAAGGCAGTGGACGACGCCTTCCGGCAGGCCGTCGCGGACTGGGGCCGCATCGAGATGGTGCGCATCGGCCCCGTTCTCGATGACAACCGCTTCGAGCGCATCCTCTTCTACCCCGACCGCAAGAGCACCGGCCTCAAGCAGGTGCAGGCGCTGCTCCAGAAGGCGGACGAGGCGGACACCAAGGCCGCGGCAATGGGCGAAAAGAGCGTCGCCATCCAGGGGTTCGGCGCGCTTGAATTCGCGCTCTACGGCACGGGTTCCGAAGACCTTACAAAGACGCCGGAAAGCTTCCGCTGCCGCTACGCCGCCGCCGTCGCCAGCCATATCGAGACGACGGCCGGGCAGCTCACGGCGGCCTGGGACGCGCCCGACGGCGTCCAGCAGCACTGGAAGCATCCGGGACCGCAGAACCCCGTCTTCCGCACCGGCCGGGAGGCGATGACCGCCCTGCTCGGCATTCTCGTGCACGGGACGGAAGCGGTGCGCGACCAGCGCATCGAGACCTTCTACCGCAAGGGCGGCACGCCGCGGCCGAAATCGGCGGTCTTCTGGCGCTCCGGCAACACCTGGACCTCGATCGACGCCAATCTCGAAGGCCTGCAGACGCTCTTCGACCGGTCCGGCATCGCCGAATTCGTCGATCCCGGCCGCACGTCGCTCAGCGGCAATGTCGATTTCGCGATGAAGGCACTACGCGGCGTCGCACAGACCGTCGACCCAGACATCGAGAAGGCCGTCTCCACGCCGGCGGACGAGAAGAAGATCGGCTTCCTCCTCACCAATACCCGCGACCTGATCCTGGCGCTCAACGGTGATTTCGGCGGCGCGATCGGCCTCGGCGCCGGCTTCTCCTTCGCGGACGGCGACTGATGGAAGCCATGGGCCTGCCCAGCGCCGCGCTCGACCGCCGTGCCTTCCTGCGCATGGCGGGCACGGCCTTCGCTGCGTCGCTCGGCGCCGGCCCGGCCTTCGCGCTCGCCCGCACCGACGCCGTCTTCGCCTCCGGTTATATGGGCAGCGACGGCCGCTTCGGCATCGCGGTGCTGGCCGAGGACGGGACGGTGATCGACCGCACGGCGCTTCCCGCCCGCAGCCACGGCATGGCCTTTTCGCCCGCGACGAACCATCTCGTCGCCTTCGCCCGCCGTCCCGGCACCTTCGCGCTCGTCATCGACCGGAGCGGCCAGGCGGAGCCGCGCACCATCGCCGCCGCGCAGGAGCGCCATTTCTTCGGCCATGGCTGCTTCTCGCCGGACGGCAGGCTGCTCTATGCCAGCGAGAACGACTTCGACGCCAATCGCGGCGTCATCGGCCTCTACGACGCCCGCGATGGCTACCGCCGCATCGGCGAATACTCGACCTACGGGATCGGCACGCACGACCTTTCCGTCAGCGACGACGGGAGGTTCCTGATCGCGGCGAACGGCGGCATCGAGACCCATCCGGATTTCGGCCGTACCAAGCTCAATCTCGACCATATGGAGCCCTCGCTCGCCTTGATCGACGCGGCGACGGGAGCACTTGTCGAGCGCCACGCGCTGCCGGAGAAGCTGCGCCAGCTCTCCACGCGCCATATCGACCTCGACGACAAAGGCCGCATCTGGTTCGCCTGCCAGTACGAGGGGCCGCGCAACGACCTGCCGCCGCTCGTGGGCCATTTCGGCAAGGGCGAGGACCTCGCCTTTATCGACCTTCCGGAAGAAACCACGATCGGCCTTGCCAACTATGTCGGCGCCATCGCCGTCAACCGGCGCGAGGGGCTCGTCGGCCTCACCTCGCCGAACGGCGGACGCTTCGTCGTGCTGGAGGCCAAGACCGGCCGCGTCGTCAGGGACGAGGCGGTCGCGGATGCCGCCGGCATCGCCGCCGCGCCGCACGGCTTTGCCGTCTCCTCCTATGACGGCCGTTTTGCCGGCCGGCGCGCGGATGTCGCCTGGGACCAGCACATTGCCGGCCTGATGCCACAGCGCTGACCGCCGCTCTGGACGAAGGCACGGCGCGCACTAGCTCTGAGGGCATGAGCAACAAACCCCTCGTCTATCTCGCCTTCATCATCCTCGTTCTCGGCGGCGGCCTCGTCATCGGCGCCAACACGGTTCCCGGCGGCTGGTATGCCTCGCTCGCCAAGCCCGCCTTCAACCCGCCCAACTGGCTGTTCGCGCCGGTCTGGAGCATCCTCTACCTGATCATCGGCGTGGTGGGCGCCCGCACCTGGCTTGCATTCCGCCGATCCATGGCCATGCGGTTCTGGTTCGCGCAGCTCATCCTCAACTTCGCCTGGACACCGGTATTCTTCGGCCTTGAGGATCCGGCATCGGCGATGATCGTCATCCTCGCCCTCGATATCGCCGTCGCCGGCTTCATCGCCGCATCCTGGCGGCAGGACCGCCCGTCGGCCCTCGCCTTCCTGCCCTATCTCGCCTGGGTCCTCTTCGCGACGGCGCTCAACGGCGCGATTCTTGTCCTCAACTGAGGGATATCGCCGCCCGGCGCTTGCAGTGCAGCATGCGCCGTGCAAACCTCGGCCACCTTCGGTTCAGGGCCGGCGTTCCGGCGATAGTGGGATCATGACAGGCTTTCCTCCGTCGGGTTTCGCCGACCGCGTCTCGAGAAGTTTCGAACGGCAGGCCGCCATGCGGCTGATCGGCGCCGAGCTCACCCGCATTTCCCACGGCACGGTAGAAATCGAGCTGCCCTTCGACGAGAAGCTGACGCAGCAGCACGGTTTCCTGCATGCCGGCATCATTTCCGCCGCGCTCGACACGGCCTGCGGCTATGCCGCCTATACCGTCATCGATGCGGATGCCTCGATCCTCACCATCGAGTTCAAGGTCAACCTCCTGTCGCCGGGGCGGGGCGAGCGCTTCCTGTTCCGCGGCGAAGTCACCAAGCCGGGCAGCAACATCATCGTCGCCGACGGGCGCGGCTATGCCCTGACAGACGGGCCGGCCAAGCTGATCGCGTCGATGACCGGCACGATGATGGTGGTGCGCGGGCGGGAGGACATCACCGAATGAGCTTCGTCCTCAAGACCGCCGGCCGCTACCGCATCCTCTATGTCATGGCCGTCGACGCCGAATACGGCCCGCATCTCAGGGCTCGCATGACGCCATTGATGACCGGCGTCGGCCCCGTCGAGGCCGCCGTGCAGCTGACGCTCGCCCTCTGCCACCTGGAGGCGGAGGGGAACCTGCCCGACCTCGTCGTCTCGCTCGGCTCAGCCGGCTCGGCGGGGC
The DNA here is from genome assembly GCF_033705735.1 of Shinella zoogloeoides. Taxonomy (NCBI): domain Bacteria; kingdom Pseudomonadati; phylum Pseudomonadota; class Alphaproteobacteria; order Hyphomicrobiales; family Rhizobiaceae; genus Shinella; species Shinella zoogloeoides. Next base: position 3,491,876 of record NZ_CP131130.1, on the reverse strand, counting down.
TGAAGCAGGCCGGCGTCTACCAGGCCACCTCCGTTTCCTATCGCGACATGGATGCCTCGCCCCTCGGCTTCACCCGCGGCGCGACGCCCTTCCTCGACCTGCCGGCGGAGGTGCCGCTGACCGTGCATGTGCCGGGCCTGCCGGAAGCCCGGCTCTCGACGGGCGCCAACGTGGTTTCCGGCCCCGCCTATGCCGCCATCGACGCGGACATGGTGGAAATGGAGACCTATGCGGAGCTGCGCGCCTGCCAGGCCTTCGGCGTCCGGCTTGTCGCGCTTCGCGGCATTTCCGACGGCAAGGCCGAGCTCACCCATATCGGCGACTGGACGGAATACCTGCATGTGATCGACGAAAGGCTCGCCGCCGCCGTCGACAGGCTGGAAACCACTGCCGCCGACGGAACGCTCGTGCTCAAAGGCTGAGAAACCGGCTTTTTCCCCGTTGCACGCCGCAAGGATATTCTTTAAAGGCTCGCCATGACCCAGACAGCCCATCCCGACAGCGTTCTCATCATCGATTTCGGCAGCCAGGTGACGCAGCTCATCGGGCGGCGCGTGCGCGAAGCAGGCGTCTATTGCGAGATCATCCCCTTCCAGTCGGCGGAGGAAGCCTTCCACCGCATGAAGCCGAAGGCGGTCATCTTCTCCGGCGGTCCCGCTTCCGTTCTCGACCAGGGCAGCCCGCGCGCACCGCAGATCGTCTTCGATTCCGGCCTGCCGATCCTCGGCATCTGCTACGGTCAGCAGACGCTCGCTACCCAGCTCGGCGGCACCGTCGAGGGTGGCCATGCCCGCGAATTCGGCCGCGCCGATGTGGAGATTCTCAAGGACAGCCCGCTCTTCGAAGGCTTCTGGGACGTCGGCAAGAAATATCCGGTCTGGATGAGCCACGGCGACCGCGTCACCGTCGCCCCTGAAGGCTTCGAGATCATCGGCGTTTCCGAAAACGCCCCCTTCGCCATCTGCGTCAACGAGGCGAAGCGCTACTACACGACGATGTTCCACCCGGAAGTGGTGCACACGCCCGATGGCGCCAAGCTGCTCTCCAACTTCGTGCACAAGATCGCCGGCATCAAGGGCGACTGGTCGATGTCCGCCTACCGCGCCCGCGCCGTGGAAGCGATCCGCGAGCAGGTCGGCGACAAGCGCGTCATCTGCGCCCTTTCGGGCGGCGTCGACTCATCCGTCGCGGCCCTCCTCATCCATGAGGCAGTCGGCGCGCAGCTCACCTGCATCCTCGTCGACCATGGCCTGATGCGCAAGAACGAGGCGGCCGACGTCGTCGCCATGTTCCGCGAGCACTACAACCTGCACCTCATCCATGTCGACGCCGTCGACCGCTTCGTCGGCGAGCTGGAAGGCGTTTCCGACCCGGAAACCAAGCGCAAGATCATCGGCCGCCTGTTCATCGAGGTCTTCGAGGAAGAGGCCGGCAAGCTCGGCGGCGCGGAATTCCTCGCCCAGGGCACGCTCTATCCTGATGTCATCGAAAGCGTCTCCTTCACCGGCGGCCCCTCGGTCACGATCAAGTCGCACCACAATGTCGGCGGCCTGCCCGAGCGCATGAACATGAAGCTCGTCGAGCCGCTGCGCGAGCTCTTCAAGGACGAAGTGCGCGTGCTCGGCCGCGAACTCGGCCTGCCCGATTCGTTCATCGGTCGCCATCCCTTCCCGGGTCCGGGCCTTGCCATCCGCTGCCCGGGCGGCATCACCCGCGACAAGCTGGAGATCCTGCGCGAAGCCGACGCCATCTATCTCGACGAGATCCGCAAGGCCGGCCTCTACGACAAGATCTGGCAGGCCTTCGCCGTGCTGCTGCCCGTCCAGACCGTCGGCGTCATGGGCGACGGCCGCACCTACGAATTCGTCTGTGCGCTCCGCGCCGTCACCTCCGTCGACGGCATGACCGCCGATTTCTACCACTACGACATGAACTTCCTCGGCCGCGCCGCCACCCGCATCATCAACGAAGTCCGCGGCATCAACCGCGTCGTCTACGACGTGACGTCGAAGCCGCCGGGCACGATCGAGTGGGAGTAGGGGAATCGGCGGCGATCGGCGGCTATAGCGTGGAATATCGTAGAAAAGGCGGGAAAATCAGGGGTTTCCGTTGATCATGGGGTTTCGATCATCAATTGATTGCCCGTTTCTGATAACGGTTTGATTTAATAGAATTCTTTTGTTTTCGTAGCTACTCCATAGAGAGTAGCGAAAAAATTTGACGGTAGATTTGACGGTGCGGGACGACCCGCTGTGCGAATGAAATTTATATACCGTCAGGCCAAGATATGATCTGACGGTATATTATATCTACCTAGGATTTTGATTTAAATGGATTATATCGGTTTCGGCGTTGGTCATTTTACCTGACGGTATAGGCGCCAAAATTACGCGGCCAAACATCCGCTAAGCTGCGATTTTTAAAAGCAAACTTGCGACCTCAGGCAGCATCTCACGTTGGCGGCTGGCTGGGGGCAGTTCTTGAAACGTGAACGCGGTTCACTCGTCGAGTGGCTAGCTTCCGAGCTTACCGAGATTATCACCATTCGCCAGGCGCCGTGCCGTCATGTCGAAACATCGCGGTTCTCCGCGATGGGTGCCGGAAGCCCTCTCCCGACCCTTAACCCGTCACGGCAGAGCCCGTCCGCACTCTCGCGGGTCCGCGGTATTCCCGAACAATGCCTCGCTCTGCTCCGCGACAAGCTTCTGAAACTCAGCGTAGCAGGCTGACAGGCGGACGCATTGGGTTTTAAGTTCCTGGACAACCGCGTCCAGTTTAAGCGGCGGCGAGCCCCCGATTCCATAAGAGGGCGCTTTTTCGCCCTTTGCCCAAATGCGCTTGATAGATTGGGATAGCCCAAGCTCGACCCGTGACGTGAACCTGTGGGTGTGCTTACTCCGGAAATCATCCGTGGCGGTCTTGTAGTCGCCCATGTCGACGGTGTTGAGCGCCCGGTTCAATTTCTTCCAGGAGCGCCAAGGTTTTGCGGCCTTGACCGCCACCTCTTCCTTGATGCCCCAGTCCTCCGGCAGAGCGGTAAGATCATCCGCCCATTCGTTTCCCTGGGAAACCCGGTTCGCTTGATGGGACAGATGCGCGACCGCAAAGAAGAACCGGGCCTTGAGCGTGTATGGGCTGAGCAGCGCCGTTGAAGCCAGATCCTGCACGAACTCATGCAGCAATTGGTTCGTCTGCTGGACATCAAGCGCTTCGATGACGCTGCCCCATGCTTCCAGACGCGTGGTGAGGCCGATCAGGTGATTGATCCCGTTTGCGAGGTCGCGTGCGGCATCATCCGCGAGATCGCGATAGGCCATTTGCTGAAGGCCGAACTCGCTATCCAGCCGGACTGTCTGGGGCGGTTTGAACCAGCCATAGGGCATGAAGGGCGTAAATGCCACGGCTTCCCTGCAAGCCTTGCGGTACTCGACATATTTCGAGGCGAGAAAATCGTCTTCCTGTTCCATCGTAATTTTACGCCTGCGTCCCCGCAGAAGGGGGCGGTCTAGACTTCGGCTCGGCCGCGGGGGAAGGCTTTCCCCCTTCACTCGACTCCGTGTTCATGCCTGTCCTCGATGGGAATAGGGATGAGGTCCAGCGGTCCCCAACCGCGCAAACGCAATTGCTTGAAGTCTTGGCTGGAGAGATCGACCGCGATTTCCGTGGTGAACGGACCGACATAAGTACTGGCGTCGAAATCTCTGAAATTGATGCCCGCGGCGTTCATTGCCTTGAACACCCTGCAAATGGCCGAGACAAAAATCGGTCCTAGATCGAGATAGGTTTGATCGTCAGGGTATCTGTGTCGACAGCGAAATTCGCGGATCGCCGGAAGTCCCAACTGAGAATCAATCAGCGTAGATCGGTCTGCGGCCTTCGTCGCGTTTACAAAGGTGTCGAGATAAGGGGATGCGCGCGACGGATCGAGGCGCGCGTCCAAGTCGTCCAACCTCACATGATGGGATATCCGGATCGGGGCGCCGTGACGCGTGGGGTGCCCTGCAAGCAAAAAGGAGGCGCCGAGCCAGCGTTCCACTCCACCTCTATCAAGGTGCAGGCGCCACCGCAGGCTCCGAAACAGCGGGTGATCACGATGATAGATGGCGTTTCTCACCGCGATCAAAAGGGCAGTGTCCCCATGCTCAAAATATGGGAAGAGGTGCTTCGACACATCATAAAGCGTATGGAAGCTCTCAAGCATCATCTCGAAAGAGCGATCGATGTTATTAATCGCCTCTTCGGGATCGATCTTGAACAGATCGCCAAAGCGCATGTGCGCTTCACCATAGATTCTCATCGTATTTGCGAGAGTGCTGATCGCATTCTCGACGATTATGCTGCTATCCAAGGGCCTATCCTCGCCAATGCCCGGTTCGTCAGGCGGCTGGTTCGATCACTGGTGATCTCGAAAACAGCGCGTGCCGAAGCTCGATTTCTGAGCCGGCTGGGCGGGTATGCCGCGTGCGAAAGCGTTCTATGGCTTCGACTGCAGCCAACGGCGCAGGTCCGTCAATGAGCGCGAGGGGGACATGTCCACCGATAGCGCCGGCAAGCCGCGCTTGGGCGAAGGTCACGTCCCCGTCGAGCACATAGCCAAGCATGCAACCAACGGGCAGATTTTCCGCATATTGCTCCGTGAGGAAACGCATCATGCCTTGCGTGACGTATGCGGTCGCCAAGGAGCTACGATTTCCAGCGTGGATCACATTAAGCCGCTTGCACTCGTAGGCCAGGTAGCGCTCCCGCTCCCAGTCGAACAGCACGGCGATATCGATGATGCCTTTGCTATATTTAGATCCGTCAGGAGCAAGGCCGAACGGCTCGAACTGGTATTCGACCCAATGGCACAACCTACGCACGACGGCGTCCTTTGCCAGGCGATCGACGAGATTGATGGTGATGTCATCTTCCCCAGGCTGTTCCGGGAGAACGGCCATGCAAGCAGGAAAAGCCGCGGCGATCCTCTCGAGGAAGCGATCATCAAAGGAAACGAAACTGTCGACCCACCCCTCCATATCGCCGATCAGCATCAATCAGCACTCCGCCGTTGCCGCACAGACGCGGCTTGCTGAAGATCGAGCGTTATTCCATCGGCATCTGCGAGCGCCGTGGAGCGCAGCCAGAAGCGCATCTGCATCGGCTTGATGAGATACAGGCAGTCGCCAACGAAAACCCTGAGATCCGGCATAAGCTGGAAATTGCCGTCGAGCGGCCTATGGATATGCGCCGCCAGTTGCCCGAGAACCTCGCTAAGTTCTCCCGTCGTATCCTCGGCGTAGTCTTCATGCCCGCCTAGATGCAGGCGAAGTATCGCTACATCGGCCCCGCGCGCGACGAGACGAGCATCGATCTTCTTGTCTCTGAACCAGTCCGCAAGGCTGGCCGCCAAGGTACGCGCATATTGCGCCCGCTGTGCTTCGTTAGGCGCTCCCCAAAGCTTGGGGAAGTGGCCTTCATGAGGTTGAAGCGCGGGCAGAACCGCTTCGACGGTATCGTCGATCAACGCAATCTCATCCGGCGACAGACAAAAATACTGGTATGCGAGGCGGTCGATCTGCCGAAGTATTTCGCTTTCGTCGACCTGCATCGAGAAGGGCTCATTGGAGCGTTCGCGTGCATCGTCCACAATCGCAATCAGCTTAAGAGCTGCCTGCGCCGCCGCGCCTTCGTCTGGGACATCGGCAGGTGATGGAAACGGCAATCGCAGGAGATCGGCTTGCTTGACCTCCGGGCGGTCTGACCCGAATGAAGCGGTGCCGTGAAAGGCGTACCAGACCGCGATGCGGCTATTGAGGATTGCAGTCAGAATCTTTGCACGGTCGCTCTGGCCGGCCGGCACCACGATCGCTTGTAAGATATCCTGAAAGGTGAGCGGTTCGTCGCAATAGGCGGCTCGGAGGCGATTTTGCGATGTCTCCACCCCGCGAGGGATAAGGATGCGCGTACCGTTGAAGCCCGCTTCGAATCCGCGGCGACGAACTGTCGACGAGGCGGCGGATTGCAACCCCCCCGCCGCCTGAGCCAAACGCGAATAGGCTGTAATCGGGAGGTCAGGGAGGCGCCCGACATAGTCGCTTACGAGAGGAGGCGCGTCGCTCTCGCTGTCCTCGTTGAATGGTTGATAGCCTTGCCCGATCACCCATCTATCGCCCGGCTCTTCGCGGCGTCGGCTCAGGCTGCCGTAATCGCTGACGAAGGCTCCTAGTTTGGGGAGCCGCCCAAGGTAGCCAAAGAGCTTGGCGTCAGGCTCACGCATCCAGAGCCGCTGTTTGAAGATCAGCGGATTATCCAGAACCGTGCCGACCCCGAGTATTGCCTTGTCGGCGCTGCTCAGGGTGATGACCCGCTTGATGCGGAGGTTGAGGTCAGCCTTCGGCGCCCAATAGTCGAACCGATATGGGAAACTGTCGGGCTTGGCGCTGCCGTATATGATCAAAGCGGTGGGGCGATGAGCCTTCTCAAAAAGCTGAAACCGAAGGTCTGCGAAGTTAATGACACGGCGGACGCGGGATTTCCGGAAGAATGCGTCACGTGCTTCAACGGTGTTTTGAGCATGGTTGTGCAAAAAACCCATCGCGGGCAACAAGAACGCGATCAGCCCGCCGTCAGCGAGATGCGAGAGAGCCTTCCAGGTGAATGCCCATGCGTCCTCGCCTCCCGGCATAGGATGGCCAGTCTTTTTACTCCACTGCACGGACGAGCGCGCGGGACCGCGGCGGCTAGTCCAAGGCGGATTGCCTATAATGACTTCGTACTGCGCACTCTCCGGCGGTACGTCGAAAAAGTCGCGGCAGACAAGGGTCTTGCCCCAAAGTTCTGGGAGGAGCTTTCCCCGGGTAATGAGCTTGCGGATGTCGCGCGGCGAAACCTCTTCGAGCAAAGCGACGTAGAGCGAAAACACAGCGACGCGAACAGCACCACCATTGAGGTCCCAGCCGTGAATCTGGCTCAGTAGCGATAGCAGCGTCTTCCATGAGATTGTCTGCGTCTTGCGCTTGGCACGCCAATGCTCGCAAAGCCGCTGGAACGAGCGGACAAGGAAAACGCCTGAGCCACAGGCCGGATCGAGAAAGCTCCCGGTTGTCCGAAACGCGTCCGGCAGCATTTCCCAAGCTTGGGAAACGACCGTGTCAGCGAGGAACATGGGGGTGTAGTAAGCACCATTCGCGCGGCGTTCGGCCTCACGTTCACCGAGAAAGCGATCATAGACCGCGCTGACCAACTCGATTGGGATGTAGCGGAAGTCATAGCCCCAAAAGCGCTGCTGGCCCGAATGTGCCATCTCCTCGCGCCCCGAGCGGAACCGAGCCAAGACCGCGAGATGCGCGGGCGAGACTTCTGGCACTTCGCCTTTGGGCTCGAAGGAGCAGGGTGCTACGAACAGGTCGCCGTTGAAGTCTGCATGAAGGGTTCGAAACAGAGCCCGGAAAAGATCAACGTCGCCCGTTTCCAATAGCGCTGAGAAGCTCTCGGCACTTTTCTCGGAAACCGCCGCGAAATAGGCCGGCGTTACGATCTCACGGTCTTCAAGATAGGCGATAAACATTGCCTGAATAAGCAATGCCTGCGCCGCGTCGGGGGCTAGTTCAGCAGCTTGCAAGAGGCCGTGGGATGCATTCAGATTATCTAGAAGAACCTGGTCGATACGCTCTTTGGGCGGGAAGTATTCGCCGTAGTCCTTCCAGAGACGCCCGGATTCCGCGCCGTATATGAGATTCTGGAACTTTAGCGCTTCGGCCGTCAGGCTCAGGCTTTCAATGAGGCAGCGGGTCTCGAAGGCGTTGCCAGGATCGCTAAGCGGAGTACGAGCGAGCGAGAATGCTCTGAGCGTATCTTCGGCAATGACCAAAAGCAGACTGGCCAGCCCTTGATTCCATAATGCGCCGTGAAGGTCGATTACCGCAGCACGGTCGTAGTGATCCGCCTCGAGGATAGCGACAGTTGGAACGCCTTGAACACAAAAGATAGCGGACACGCCCATCTCATCGAGGGCGGCCCGAATAGCGGGTGCATGTGGTACGTCGCTTACAGCGTCAGACGACTCGTAAAGCTCGGGCGCGCGCCGATGCGCGAGGCCCAGTCGGTCCTTCCACTCCGGCGCCAGCGCGGTTGCCAAGGTAGTCATGTTCGTGTCCCACGCCGTTCCGGCCGCACGGTAACAGAGGTCGGGGGGAACTGCAGATGGCCCTGAACTTGGTCGACTTCTGTTGCCGTGAGTACCGAGCGCAGTCGCGCAATGATCGGTGCGCAAGGAATGTAAAGGGTGGAAGTATCCGGAGAGTGCTGGCGGGCCAAGTTTACGTCGACCAAACGAAAACTCTCAGCGTCGATCAAGGTGACGCAATTTTCAAGCGAGAGCCAGGACCTCCCTCGGCACTCCTTGAACAACTCATCAAAACGGTTGCCGACCGTCCCTACGCGCACTCCGAAATCCCTGACGAGTTCAGCGACGATCGCCATGGCGACAACATCCCCCGGGGTGAAGCTGGGGGCATGCCCTTTGTGTAGGGCCAGTGCGGGAATGGCGTCCCGCCACGCGCGAAAGGCATCCACCGAAATGGATAGCAATTCACGAATCTGGCTCTGAGTATAACGCATTAGGCGACATTAGTATGGAACTGGCCCCGGATCAACACGGGGTGCACCCCGTGTTAGTTCTGTATATGTTCTATATGCTTATATGTCCAGTCGAGCAAGTGCGGCCAAGGACATGCGGGCTTACCAAGCAGCATCTAACCGACCCGGGAGTCCTTTTCCGACGATCGTATTCGCCGTCCCGCGGGCTGCGCCTGGTTCCCAGAAGACGGCGGCGCGGTCCCTGCCGGGAAGCAGGGCGACCTTATCCATTGCTTCCGGCCAAATCTGCGCTGGCGATCGAGGCGAGCGTGGGCCGCATCCAGGCGGGAGCCTGAGTGGCGGAGGCTGCGAGGGTCTTCTTGTCGGAGGCCGACAGATGATGAGCCGCGACCTGCGCGACATCGGTGGCGCGCAGCGGACCCACATGCCGGAGCGCCTGAACGACGGTGCCCGCCGGGCTGCCGGGAGCGATCAGGTGCTTGGGGGATGCGTGCCGAAGGTCGACCACGCGCTTGCCCAGCACCACGCGCCGGGACGGCCCGTCGGTCAGGTAGGTGTTCTTCGCCGGCATCTGCGTCGTCAGGCCGAGGGCGTTCGCGGCCCGGGCGCCAGCGATCTGCACCTGCGATCCCGTCTCACGCGCCAACGCCTGCGCGATGTCATCGGGCGTGGGAGAGAGCTGACCGAGTTTCGGATGGAGCTTGGGGTAGTCATACAGGCCACGGGTTAGGCGACGCAGCGCGCCGTTCTTGACCAGTCGCGAAAGAGCCTGATCGACCGCTGCGCGTGCGGCAACGTCGAGGAAGTCGCTGGGCGTGAAGACGCCGCCGCGACCGCTGGAGCGGACGCGCTTCATAATCCGATCGGGAACCGATGTGACCAGCGTTTTCATGTGTCAGAAAATAGCGTATGTTTTTCTGACATTCAAGGTCTGCGAATCCTGCTATGAATAGCCGGTCTCCAGCAAAGGGGGCGTTGCGGGGTCTCCCCGCAGAAGGGGTCGGCCGAGACCTTGGGCTCGGCCGCAGGGGAAGGCTTTCCCCTCATACCGGACTATTTCCCCTGATCGCTTTCCGAATCTCCCAAGCAGGATGGAAAATGGAATCGCGAGTCGGTATGATGCAGCTCTTGCGAGGACATTCGCCGTCTGTTCCGCGAACTGAAGAGGCGACCGTCACCAGCGATAGATGGCGAAAATTTTTTCGAGCCAAACAGCTGAAAAAACCCAATGATTTCAAGAGGGATAGCTTTTTGACAGTGGGTGCAACGGCATATGGCCCTCAAAAATATTTTTTCGCTTTGTTTTTCAATGGCTTAATCTATAGCGCAAACAATTGAGTGGGAATAACGGGGGCTCGCATGCGGGGATCCAAGAAAGCAGTGAAATAAGCCGCAACGACAACCTTGTTGTTGCGGCGTTCTGCTGAACCCTTTCAGACTACAGCGCAGACGCCGCCGGATTTCTCATTCAGCGGATGATCAATCATGCGTATTCGTGATCCACGCGCGTGGACCTACAGCCTGCCGGCAGCGCTGCTGCTGCTGGCTCCCTTCAACATTCTCGCTTCGCTCGGCATGGACATCTACCTGCCGGTCGTTCCCGCCATGCCCGCGATCCTGCGGACGACACCGGACGTGGTGCAGCTCACCCTGACGGTGTACATGATCGCGCTCGGCGTCGGGCAGGTGCTGTTCGGCCCGCTCTCCGACCGTATCGGCCGCCGGCCGGTGCTGATCGCGGGGGCGGTGATCTTCGCCGCCGCCTCCCTCGGCCTTGCCATCACGACCTCGGCGCCGCTGTTCGTGGCGTTACGGCTCGTGCAGGCCATCGGTGCCTCGGCGGCGCTCGTAGCGCTCTTCGCCACGATCCGCGACGTCTATGCCGACAGGCCGGAAAGCGCCGTCATCTACAGCCTGATGAATGCCATGCTGGCCTTCGTTCCGGCCCTCGGGCCGATTGCCGGCGCGCTGATCGCGCGGGCCTTCGGCTGGCAGGCGCTGTTCGTCGCGCTCGCCCTTCCCGCGATCGCGATGCTGTTCGTGGCCTTGCCGAAATGGCACGAGACGCGCCCCGTCGAGGCGATGGCGCAGAAGCGCGCCTTCGGTCCCGTGCTGGCGAGCCCTGCCTTCTGGACCTACACGCTCGCCTTCGGCGCGGCCATGGGGACGTTCTTCGTCTTCTTCTCGACCGCGCCGCGTATCCTGATGGATGGCGCCGGCCTTTCCGAACTGGGCTTCAGCCTCGCCTTCGCGACCGCCGCCCTGGTCATGATCGCGACGGCGCGGTTTGCGGAAAGGCTTGTCGAGCGCTGGGGCATTGCCGGCTGCACGGTGCGCGGCATGGCGCTGCTGCTCTCCGGCGCAGCCTTGCTGGTCCTCGGGCAACACCTGCTGGGGGCGTCCTTCTGGAGCCTCATGCCGCCGATGTGGCTGATGGCGGTCGGCATCGTGCTGACGGCATCCGTCTCCGCCAACGGCGCGCTGCAGGCCTTCGCCCATGCCGCCGGCACCGCAGTCGCGCTGCATTTCTGCGTACAGAGCCTGATCACCGGCATTGCGGGCACGGCCGCGGTCGTGCTGCTCGACGGCACCACCGTCTGGCCGCTGGCGGGCTATGCGGCCTTGATGGCGGCGGCCACCCTGCTCATGCTTGCCCGCCTGACAAGGCGCTCGCTGCGCGACTGAAAATCCGGGCGGGGCAGTCCTCGGGCTGCCCCGCCCCCTTGATCTCGATTTCCCCCTTATGCAATGGCGCCGGCTTGCGCTCGTGGCCATGGACGTAAAAAAATCCGCAGCTCCATGTCACATCCTGCCTTCCTGCGTCGTCATGGCGGTGTAGGATCGAAAAGGAGACTGGAATGTCCGCTCGCATGACCGATTATTTCAAACGCGCCGAACCTGCCTTCAGGGCGATGTACGCGCTGGAAGCCGCTCTCAAGGCCAGCCCGCTGGAGGCGAGCCTGCTGCATCTCGTCAAGGTGCGTGCCTCGCAGATCAACGGCTGCGCCTATTGCATCCATATGCATGTCGGCGAGGCCCTGAAGGACGGCGAAGACCAGATGCGGCTCCATCTGCTGGCCGGCTGGCGCGACTCTTCCCTCTATAGCGAGCGGGAACGGGCGGCGCTGGCCTGGACGGAAGCGCTGACGCTGGTGGCGCAAACGCATGCGCCGGACGAGGACTGGGCAGCCCTCGAGGCCGCCTTCACGCCCGACGAGCAGGCATGGCTTTCCGTCGCGATCGGCGCGATCAATGTCTGGAACCGCGTGCAGGTCGGCTTCCGCGCCGAGCATCCGGTCGACCGGCGCCATGCGGCGTGACGACCCGGCAACGGACGTCTTCGAGGCGCAGCGGCCGCGGCTGCTGCGCCTTGCCTATCGTATGCTCGGCTCGCACGCGGAAGCGGAGGACGTCGTGCAGGAAGCTTGGCTGCGTTGGCACCGCAGCGACCGCGCGGCGGTGACCGAGCCCGCCGCATGGCTGACCCGCATCGTCTCGCGTCTCTGCCTCGACGCGATGAAATCCGCCCGCGCACGGCGCGAGACCTATCCCGGCATATGGCTTCCCGAACCGCTGATCGAGCCGGCGGACGACGAAACCCGCGCCGACAACATCACCCTCACGCTCATGATGGCGCTGGAACGGCTTTCGCCGCTGGAGCGCGCCGCTTTCCTGCTGCATGACGTCTTCGACCAGCCGCTCGACGACATCGCGGCAACACTGAAGCGCAGCCCGGCGGCCACCCGGCAGCTTGCGGCGCGGGCCCGCGCCCATGTGCGGATCGACCAGCCGCGCTATGAAATCCCCCGCGAGGACGGCGAGGCGCTGACGCGCGCCTTCTTCGAGGCCTGCCGCGTCGGTGACGCCGACGCGCTCGGCTCCATGCTGGCGACGGACGCGACGCTGCGCTCGGATGGCGGCGGCAAGGTGCTCACCTTCCCGAACGCCATCCAGGGCGTCGACCGGCTGGTCCGCCTCTTTCTCGGGCTGTCGCGGAAGCTGGGCGCGCGGATGGAATTCCTGGGCCATGCCGTGATCGATGGCCTGCCCGGCTTCGTAAGCCGCATCGACGGGCACATGCAGACCACGGCCGTGGAAATCGTCGAAGGACGCATCGCCGCGATCTACATCACCCGTAATCCGGACAAGCTGACGAGCCTGACGCAGCCTGCCTAAAACCCGAACGACTGCTGCGCCGGCTCCGGCGGGGCGAAGGAAATGCCCTCCAGCGCCAGCATCTTCACCTTGGAGGATGCGCCGCCGGGCGCCGAGAAGCCGCCGACCTTGTTTCCGGCAGCCAGCACCCGGTGGCAGGGGATGATGAGGGCGACGGGATTCTTCGCCATGGCCTGGCCGACCTCGCGCGCGCCTTCGGGACCTGCGCCGAGATCGCGGGCGATCGTGCCGTAGGTCGTCGTCTCGCCCCAGTGCACGCGCCTCGCGGCATCGTAGATCGCCCGGAAGAACTCACTCTGGCCGGCAAGATCGAGCGGCACGTCGGTAAAATCCGCTTCCTCGCCGGCGAAATAGCGCTGCGCGGCTTCGATGGCGCGAGCGATGGCCGGCGGCGGCTCGGCAGGCTCGGCGGCCTCGGCATTTTCGAGACGGCGCAGCAGCAGGCGCTGCGTCCTGGCGGCGTCCTCGCCGGGCAACTGGAAGCGCACGACACCCGCCGCCGTCCAGGCGATGCCGCAGGGTCCGCTCGCCGTTTCGAAGATATGATACTGGGTCTTGCCGGTCATTTTCGGCTCCCGTTCCCGTCTTGCCACAAGATCGGGCTTTGCCCGGCCGGTTTCAACCCGTTTCTTGCCGGGGCTTGCGCCATCCGCAACCAATTCGCATAACGCGGCAAACGATTTGAGGAGAAACGGCGTGGAGCGTTCCGAGATCATCATTGGCGGGGATACGGCAGGCATCGAATGGCGCGTGCCGGTCTTCCGCTTCAAGGGCAGCGACAGCGCGGCACCCTCGGCCTATATCCAGGCGGCGCTGCATGCCAACGAGCTGCCCGGCACGGCGCTCCTTCACTTCCTGCTGGAACGCCTGCGGAAGGCGGATGGCGAAGGCGCGATCCGCGGCGACATTACCGTCGTGCCGCAGGCCAACCCGATCGGCCTTGCCCAGTACCATTTCGGCGAGATGGAGGGCCGCTTCGATCTCGGTTCGCGCACCAATTTCAACCGCGATTTCCCGCTGGTGGCACTTGCCGGGCGGGATACGCTGCTCGAAACATTCGAAAGCCGCAGCGCCGCCGACCGGCTGAAGCGGACGCTGCTCCATACGGCGCTCGGCGCGGACCTCGTCCTCGACCTCCACTGCGACGACGAATCCCTGCAATATGCCTATATCGACGAGGCCTTCTGGCCCGAGGCGGCGGACCTGGCATCGGCCCTCGACATGGAGGCCGTGTTCCTTTCGGACGGCGAAAGCACCGCCTTCGAGGAGGCCGTCGGCCATGCCTTCAAGCGCCAGGGTGGCGACAAGCTGAAGAGCGTACCCGGCCGCCTTGCCGTCACCGTCGAGCTGCGCGGCCGGCGCGACGTCTATCCCGACATGGCGCGGCACGATGCGGACGGTCTCTGGGCCTTCCTCGCCGGCCGCGGCGTCGTCACCGATCCGGCGCATGAAGCGAAGCCCTATGCGGGACCCGCCGTGCCGCTCGACAATATCGAGATGGTCAAGGCGCCCGAGCCCGGCACCGTGCTCTTCCACCGCGATATCGGCGACGAGGTGAAGGCCGGCGACCTCATCGCCACCCTCATCGTCCGGCCGGGCGAGCCCGGCGGCACGCTCGCCGTCACGGCCGGCCATGACGGGCTGATCGCCACGCGCTGCTCGGCCCGCTACGCGCGCCGGGGCGACGACCTGATGAAGATCGCCTGCCGCGAAGCCACCCGCAGGGACCGCAAGCCGGGCACGCTGGAAGACTGACGGGGGGCCCACAAAAATCTTCGCGCGGGGGATGGCCTTCCCCCTCGCATTCGTATCGTCCGAAGCAATATATAGAAGCAGCAAAAGAGCTTGCCGCCTTGGGATGATCCGCACGCATCATGTTTGAGACGCTCTCCGCCTACTGGCCGCATATCCTCGTCGCGCTGTCGATCGTGCTCGGCGTTCCCGCCGCCATCCATGCGACGATGACGAAGGAGGAAGTGCGCGCGGCGATCGGCTGGGTCGGCGTCATCGTGCTGTCGCCGGTGGTCGGCGCGCTGATCTATGCCGTCGGCGGCGTGAACCGCATCCGGCGAAAGACCCTCAATCTCGGCCGCGAGGGCCTGCTCGCCGCCGGCTGGCACCATCTCGACGAATACGACGTCTCCAACGCCCATATGCAGGTGCGCTTCGGCGGGGCGCTCGCCGCCATGCAGCGCCTTGGCGACGCCGTCGGCCGCTGCCGGCTCACTTCGGGCAACCGCATCGCGGTGCTCTCGACCGGCGACGAGGCCTATGCGGCAATGCTCGCCGCCATCGCCGCCGCCGAGCGCTCCATCCTGCTCGAAACCTACATCTTCGACCGCGACAAGGCCGGCGAGCGCTTCGTCGAGGCGCTGTCGGCGGCGGTCGCGCGCGGCGTCGAGGTGCGCGTGCTGATCGATGCGGTCGGCGCGCGCTATTCCATTCCCTCCATCGTCTCGGAGCTGCAACGCGCGAAGGTGCCGACGGACGTGTTCAACGGCAACATCGTCATGGGCCTGCGCCTGCCCTATGCGAACCTGCGCACCCACCGGAAGATCCTCATCGTCGACGGCACCACCGCCTTTACCGGCGGGCTCAACATCCGCGCCGGTTTCTGCGCGGAATTCGCCGGGCAGGCCGCGGCGCTCGACACCCATTTCCGCCTCACCGGCCCCGTCGTCAGCGACCTCTTCCGCATCGCCTACGAGGACTGGCGCTTTTCCGGCGGCGACGACCTTTCCGGCGAGGCCTGGCGCATTCCGCCGCCGCCGGACGCGCCGGATACCGGCATGCTCGCCCGCGTCGTGCCCTCCGGGCCGGACAAGAGCCTGGAGACCAACCACCGCATGCTGATGGGCGCGCTGTCGGTCGCCAAGAAACAGATCCGCATCATGTCGCCCTATTTCCTGCCCGACCGCGAACTGATCAGCGCGATGGTCACGGCGGCGCGGCGCGGGGTGGAGATCGACATCGTCGTGCCCTCGGCCAACAACCTCAAGCTCGTCGACCTCGCCATGACCGCACAGTTCGACCAGTTGCTCAAATACGGCTGCCGCATCTGGCGCGCCTCCGGCGCCTTCAACCATTCCAAGCTGACGGTCATCGACGACATCTGGACCTATGTCGGCTCGTCGAACATCGATCCGCGCTCGCTGCGGCTGAACTTCGAGGTGGATATCGAGGTGATCGACCCGGATTTCGCCGACCGCATCACCGGGCGCATCACGGCCGCGCTGTCGAATGCCGAGGAGGTCACGCTGGAGGCGCTCAATGCGCGGCCCTTCGCCCAGCGCCTCGTCGAGCGCATCACATGGCTCGGCTCGCCCTATCTGTAGACGCGCCGGCACGCTCCCAGACGACCTTGAGGTCGATATGGGCCTTGATCGGCAGGTGATCGGACGCCACGCGCGCCAGCGGCGAATCGTGCACCTCGACGGAGGTGACGAGGTCGTGCGGATGGCCGAGCGCCCGGTCGAGCGCCAGAACCGGAAAGCGGGAAGGAAAGCTCGGCACCGCGCCGGAGGCCGGATCGAAGGTCGGCTGCAGGCGCGAGAGCGACGAGCGCCGGCCGACGCGCCACTCGTTGAGATCGCCGACGAGAAGGGTCGGCATCTCCTCCTCTTCCGCGACGGAGGCGAGGATCGCCATCGCCTGCTGCTCGCGCGAGCGCTTCAACAGGCCGAAATGGGCGGCGACGAGCCTCAGCTTTCCCACCGGCAGGTCGAGATGGACGACGAGGGCGCCGCGCGGCTCGACGCCCGGCAGCTTCAGCTGCCGCACGCCGCCCACCACGCCCTTGCGCATCATGATCATGTTGCCGTGCCAGCCGTGGCCGGAGGAGGACAGCGCGTTGATCGGCACCGGCACGAGGCCGCAGTCGCGCTCCAGCGCCTCCAGGTTCAGCAGGCCCGACCGCTCGCCGAAGCGCTTGTCCGCCTCCTGGATGGCGATGATGTCGGCATTCATCTCGGCGATCACGCTCGCCGTGCGCTCGGGATCGAAGCGCCGGTCGACGCCGACGCATTTGTGCACGTTGTAGGACGCGATGACGGTGTCGCCCGGGCGATTGTTTTCCGGCGGCCGGTGGCCGCGGCGATTGCGAATGGCCGCAAGCAGCGCGGCCGACGTGATCTTGCCGTTCCTGTCCAATGGACCTTCCTCGTGCACCCTCCCATCATATGGGGGCGGGCTTCCTCTCGGCAACCGCCCTGCGGCAAGAAGGTTCCGAAAAGTCGGGGCGGCGCGGCGCCCGGGAGGCAATGCAAGCGTCTTGCGCCTTGCCCGCAATATCATGGTCGAATTTTCGGGCGATTTGTCCTAAACCGGTTCCACCCTCCAGCCAGACAGGAAACCGGCCATGTTCGATGCCCTCACCCGCCAGCCCGACGATCCGCTGCTTGCCCTGATCGGCCTTTTCCGGGCGGACGAGCGCGCCGGCAAGGTGGACCTCGGCGTCGGCGTCTATCGCGACGAAACGGGCGTCACGCGGGTCTTCCGCGCGGTCAAGGAGGCCGAGCGCCGCCTCGTCGAGACCCAGCAGACCAAGGCCTATGTCGGGCCGGAAGGCGATCCCGTCTTCCTCGAACGCCTGTGGGCGCTGACGACGGGCGAGGCCGGCCGCGGCCGCGCGACCGCCGGACTGCAGACGCCCGGCGGCTCGGGCGCTTTGCGCCTTGCCGGCGACCTCATGGCGCGCACGGGCACGCGGCGCATCTGGCTCGGCCTGCCGACCTGGCCGAACCATGCCAGCATCTTCACGGCCGCCGGCCTGGAGGTCGTCACCTATCCCTTCTTCGACATCCCTTCGCAGGCCGTTCTCTTCGAGCGGATGATGGAGGCGCTTTCCGGCGCCGCGCCGGGCGATGCCGTGCTGCTGCATGCGAGCTGCCACAACCCGACGGGGGCGAACCTCAATACCGAGCAATGGCGCGCCGTTGCAGCGCTCGTTGCCGAGCGCGGCCTGCTGCCGGTCATCGACATCGCCTATCAGGGCTATGGCCGCGGCCTCGACGAGGACGCGGCGGGCCTGCGCATCCTGCTCAGCGCCGTGCCGGAGGCGCTGGTCGCCGTTTCCTGCTCGAAGTCCTTCGGGCTCTACCGCGAGCGCACCGGGGCGATCTATGCCGTCTGCGGCAGCGCCGAGACGGCGCTGACCGTGCGCAGCAATCTCGCGGCGCTCGCCCGCGTCAGCTATTCCATGCCGCCGGACCACGGGTCCGCGGTCGTCAGCATGATCCTCGGCGACGAGGCGCTGATGGCGGACTGGAAGGCCGAGCTCGAATCCATGCGGCTGCGCATAACCGCGATCCGCGAGCGCCTTGCCGCGGGCCTTTCGAGGCGCTGGCAGGTGCTGACCGCCATCCGCGAGCAGGAGGGCATGTTCTCGCTGCTGCCGCTCGAGGAGGCGGACGTGATGAAGCTCAGGGCCGAGCACGCCATCTACATGCCGACCTCCGGCCGCATCAACATTGCCGGCCTGAAGACGGCGGAGGTCGACGCCGTCATCGAGAAGTTCCTGAGCCTGTGAGGACGCGATGACGGCCGAGACAGCTGCCCCGCCCGAGCGCCATTCCGTCTACGAGGATGTCATCGCCATTGTCGTCGGCACGATGTTCGTGGCGCTCGGCGTGGTGATCTACACCAAGGCCGTGCTGCTCGCCGGCAGCACGGCGGGCCTTGCCCTCCTCCTGCAATATGCGACGGGCAGCGGCTTCTGGTGGCTGTTCTTCGCCATCAACCTGCCCTTCTACGTGCTTGCCCTGCACAAGCTCGGCTGGGCCTTCACACTGCGGACCTTCGCCGCGGTAACGCTGGTCTCGATCCTTACCCGGCTCACATCCGGCCTGATCGGCTTCTCCCATCTCGATCCGCTCTATGCGGCGGTGATGGGCGGCGCGCTTTCCGGCACGGGCCTGCTCATCCTCTTCCGCCACCGCACCGGGCTCGGCGGCATCAATGTGCTGGCGATCTACCTGCAGGACCGGTTCGGCCTGCGCGCCGGCTATTTCCAGCTCGGCGTCGACCTTGCCATCCTCGCCGCGGCCTTCTTCGTCATCCCGGCGGACCGGCTGGCGCTTTCGGTGCTCGGCGCCGTCGTCGTCAACATGACGCTCGCCATCAATCACCGCCCCGGCCGCTATCTCGGGGTGACGTGACCTCCGCGGCGCTCTATGAAAGCGGCACATGACATGAGGAGAGACGCGTGACCGTCACGATCTACGGCATCAAGAACTGCGACACGATGAAGAAGGCCCGCACCTGGCTCGACGCCAGGGGCATCGCCTATCGCTTCCACGACTACAAGGCGGAAGGCATCGACGAGGCGAGCCTTGCGCGCTGGGTCGATGCGCTCGGCTGGGAAACGGTGCTCAACCGCGCCGGTACCACCTTCCGCGCCCTGCCGGACGGCGACAAGCAGGACCTCGACGGGAAGAAGGCCATCGCGCTGATGATCGCCCAGCCGTCCATGATCAAGCGCCCGATCCTCGACCGCGACGGGCAGCTTACGGCCGGCTTCAAGCCGGAGATCTACGAGACGTTATTCTAGACCGGACGGCGATAGCCTGTCGGCTGCTGGTAGAGATAGGCGGTGCGCTCGACGGCGGCGGCCAGCGGCTCGCGGGCGACGCTCATCGTATGGCCGTTGGCATGGATGATGGTCGTCTCGTCCTCCATGATCGCCACATGACCCTTCCAGAAGACGAGGTCGCCGCGCCGCAGTTCCTCGCGCGCGACGGGCGCGCCGAGGCCAGCGGCCTGCATGTCGGAATCGCGCGGGGCGCTTCGCCCCGCCATCATCATGGAAAGCTGTACGAGGGCCGAGCAGTCGAGGCCGAAGCCGGAGCGGCCACCCCACAGATAGGGCGTTTCGAGGAAGCGGCCGGCAATCGTGACATAGTCGCCGCCCGCCGTCCCGCCGGCCGGCAGGCAATGGCCGGCAATGACGGACTGGCCGCCTTCCAGCGTGAAATAGCGCGTGCCGCGCGTCTCGCTCTCGCCGACGATCGTTAGCCGGCTTCCGATGGAAAGCACGAAGGCGGCGGGTGTCCTGAGGTCCGGGCCGGTATAGGCGAAAGTGCGCGGCACGCCGACGACATGGGTGGCGGGCGCCGCGGCCGCATCCAGCGCGGTTTCCGGCAGGTAGCCGACATAGCCGTCGAAATCCGACTTAACCCAGGCCCAGCCGGCGGCGCGGTCGAGCACGCGCACGCCCTCGCCGAACAGGACCTGCGTGTCGATGCCGGCGGCCTCGTCCGGCCGGGGTCGAAGGGCGGCGACGGGCACGGCGATGCGGGCCGGCACGCCCGTCACATAGCGCCCGGCGGCGACGGTGCCCTTGAGGGCTTCTTCGGCGAGGTCCGGACGGAAGGCGTTGAGGCGGCGGTCTGGCAGGGCGTTCATGATGTTCTCGCGGAAGCCTTCAGGAATTCTGGGCGCGGGCCCTGGCGATGATAACATCGCCGAGATGTTCGAGATAGAGTGCCCCCTCGACGGTGCGCTTGATGACGACGTTGCGGCGGTCGCGCTCGTCGCGCAGGCGGGTGACGAGCCCCTGCTCGCCCATCGTGTCGAGCGCGCGGGTGATCACCGGCTTGGTGACACCGAGCTTCGCGGCGAGCCCCCGCACGGTATGCGGCGGGGGCACAAGATAGATCTCCAGAAGGATGGCGAGCTGGCGCAGGGTCAGGTCCCGTCCGTCCTCGCGGACCTGCTCCACGGCGACCGCGTGCCAGAGGCCGAGCGCCTGCGAGGGGGTGAGATCGAGCGGCACGGGTCCTCCGGGCGTTGCTGGCGCAATCGCGGGCGCGACCATCGGCTTCCCGCGATCGTTACGCTACCGTATCAACCGCCCGAAGGAAAGCTCAGGCGGTCATGCCGCGCAGGTGGTGGTAGAGCGCGCGGATCGCCTGCGCCTCGCCGCCGACCGGCGAATGTGGCCGCTCGGCCTGCGCCCAGGCATAGATGTCGAAATGCGCCCAATGCCGGTTGCGCGTGACGAAGCGCTTGAGGAAGAGCGCGGCCGTGATCGAGCCGGCCATGCCGCCGGACGGGGCGTTGGTGAGGTCGGCGATGCGGGCGGAGACGTCCTTGTCGTAGCCCATGTAGAGCGGCATGCGCCACATCGGATCGTCGACCGCAAGGCTCGCCTCGGTGAGGTCGTGGGCAAGGTCGTCGTCGTCGGTGAAGAAGGGCGGCAGGTCCGGGCCGAGCGCGACGCGGGCGGCGCCCGTCAGCGTTGCCATGTCGACGATGAGGTCGGCCTCCTCCTCGTCGGCATAGGCGAGCGCGTCGGCAAGGATCAGCCGGCCCTCGGCATCGGTATTGTCGATCTGCACGGTCAGGCCCTTGCGGCTTTTGTAAATGTCGCCGGGGCGGAAGGCATTGGCCGAGATCGAGTTCTCGACCACCGGCAGCAGCACACGTAGGTCCACCTTCAGCTTGGCGTCCATGATCATCAGTGCGAGGCCCATGACATTGGCCGCGCCGCCCATGTCCTTCTTCATCAGTAGCATGGAGGAGGCCGGCTTGATGTCGAGGCCGCCTGTGTCGAAGCAGACGCCCTTGCCGACGAGCGTCACGCGCTTGTGGCCCTTCTTGCCCCAGCGCAGTTCGAGGAGACGCGGCGCCTGCTCCGAGGCGCGGCCGACCGTGTGGATGAGGGGGAAGTTCTCCTTGAGAAGATCATCGCCCGCGATCACCGAGACCTTCGCCTTGTAGTGCTCGCCGAGCGCGCGGAAGACGTCTTCCAGCGCTTCCGGGCCCATATCGTTGGTCGGCGTGTTGATGAGGTCGCGGGCGAGGAAGACGCCGGCGAGCTGGCGCTTGATGTCGGCGGCGTCCGCGTCGGTCGGGATGAGCAGGGTCGGCGCCTCGGAGGCCGAGGCCTTGTAGCGCTCGAAACGGTAGCTGCCGAGACCGTAGCCGAGGGCGAGGCGGTTGGCCGTCAGCGGCGCGGTCTCGATATGCCAGTCGCCGGCGGGCAGCGTGCGGGCGAGCTTGCCCGTCAGGAAAGGCGCGTCGGACGGGTTCCTGCCGAGGCCGAACAGCGCCCCGCCGAGATGGCCGTCGGCCGTCGGCACCATCAGCAGCGCACCCGATTCTGCCTTGAAGCCCGCCTTCTTCGCCCAGTCGAGCGCGATCGGGTCGATCGTGCCGGTTTCGATATGGGCCGGCGTGATCGCGAAGATCGGCAGCGTCCTGCCGCCTTTCGTGTTGAAGGGAGAGGGCCGGTCGATGAACTGGAAGGGGGCCATGGCGAACCTTTGGAGAGAGCCGGGAATCGGGCAATTAACACTCTGTTAGGGTTAACAGATTATTGCTTGAGTGGAGATTGCGGCGTGATTCTTGACGCCGCGGGGATGCGAAAATCGCTTCGGGGACCGATCATGGCTATCAGCCGCACGCGTTCGTCACTTCGCTCGGCGCTTCTGAGAGGGGCGGCGCTGCTCGCCATCACGGTGGCGGTGGCGAGCTGCGCCAGCAAGAACAACCCGACCACGGGCTCGATCCCCACGACATCCAAGCCGGTCGGCGCGATGAACGCGACGGAACTGCGCGGCGCGGCCGACAGCATGGGCAAGGCCTACGAGAAGAACCCGCGCGATCCCCAGACCGGCATGAACTATGCCAGCGTCCTGCGCATGAACGGGCGCAACGACCAGGCGCTCGCCGTCATGCAGCAGGTCGCCATCAGCAATCCCGACAACCGTGAAGTGCTGGCCGCCTACGGCAAGGCGCAGGCGGCGGCCGGCCAGCTCCAGCAGGCGCTCGACACGATCCTGCGCGCCCAGACGCCGGACCGGCCGGACTGGAAGCTGAAATCGGCCGAAGGCGCGATCCTCGACCAGCTCGGCCGGTCGGGCGAGGCCCGCCAGCGCTACCGCGAGGCGCTCGACCTGCGGCCGAACGAGCCGTCCGTGCTCTCCAATCTCGGCATGTCCTATCTCCTGACGCGGGACCTGAAGACGGCGGAGACCTATCTGCGCTCGGCCGCCGGCCAGCCCGGCGCCGACAGCGGCGTGCGCCAGAACCTGGCGCTCACCGTCGGCCTGCAGGGGCGGTTCCAGGAGGCGGAGACCATCGCAAGGCAGGAATTGACCGCCGGGCAGGCCGAAGCCAATGTCACCTATCTGCGCTCCATGCTGACCCAGCAGAACGCCTGGAAGAAGCTCGCCGCGGACGACAGCGGCAGCACCAACTGAAGCTTATCCCAGCGTCCCTCCCAAGACGCCAACGCCCCGGCCGATTGCTCGACCGGGGCGTTTTTCGTCTAATTGGCCGCCTTCAGAAGCGGTCGGAAACCTGGATGCCGGCGGGGCCGAGAATGACGGCGACGAGCACCGGCAGGAAGAACAGGATCATCGGCACGGTCAGCTTCGGCGGCAGGGCGGCCGCCTTCTTCTCCGCCTCGTTCATGCGCTGGTCGCGGCATTCCTGCGCCAGCACGCGCAGCGCCTGGGCGAGCGGCGTGCCGTAGCGCTCGGCCTGGATGAGGGCCTGCGTGACGGACTTGACCGTGTCGAGCCCGATGCGGGTGCCGAGGTTATCATAGGCCACCCGCCGCTCCTGCAGGAAGGAGAGCTCGGCGGTGGTCAGCACCAGCTCCTCGGCCAGTTCCGGCGAGGCCATGGCGATCTCATCGGCGACGCGCTTGAAGGCGACTTCGATGGAAATGCCCGATTCCACGCAGATCAGCATGAGGTCCAGCGCATCCGGCCAGGCGCGGCGGATCGATTTCTGGCGTTTCGACACCTGGTTGGAGACGAAGATGTTCGGCGCGTAGAAGCCGAGATAGCCGATGGCGACGGTGGCGAGGATGCGCATCGGCAGCGGCTTGTCGGCGAGGAGGCCGAGATAGAAGATGTAGAAGCCGGCAAGCGTCAGGAAGACGAAGGGCAGGACGAAGCGCGCGAAGAGGAAGATGTTGAGGGCGTTCTGCGAGCGATAGCCCGCCTGCTTCAGCCGGTTCACCGTGTTGGCGTCGACGAGCGCCTCGCGCAGGTTCAGCCGTTCGACGACCTGGCGCACGGAGGTGTTGTGCTGGGCGCGCAGCGACGCCTTGCTCTGGACGGCCTGCGTGTTGAGGCGCGCCCGTTCGCGCGCGCGCATCTGCTCGCGCTCCAGCGCCACCGCCTTCATGCGCTTGCCGAGGTCGCCGCGGTCGAGATAGGGCGCCGCCAGCGTGTAGAAGGTCGCCAGCACGGCGATCATCACAAAGGCCGGCAGCAGGATGGCGGGATCGGTAAGCGTGGCGACCATGGTCTCGGCCCTAGATGTCGAAGTTGATCATGTTGCGCATCACCAGGATCCCGATCGACATCCAGAAGCCGGAAATGCCAAGGATGAGATGGCCGCGCGGATCCTGGAACAGGATCATGATGTAGTCCGGCGAGGTCAGGTAGACGAGAAAGGCGACGATGAACGGCAGGGCGCCGATGATCGCCGCCGAGGCTTTCGCCTCCATCGACAGAGCGTTGACCTTGGCGCGCATCTTGCGGCGCTCGCGCAGGACGCGGGAAAGGTTGCCCAGCGCTTCGGAGAGATTGCCGCCCGCCTGGCTCTGGATGGCGATGACGATCGAGAAGAAGTTGACTTCCTGCAGCGGGATATTGGTGAACATGCGGGCGCAGGCTTCCGGCACGCTGAGGCCGACCTGCTGGGATTCGACGACCTTGCGGAATTCCGTCTTCACCGGCTCCTGGCCTTCGGCCGCGATCAGCCGCAGCGCATCCGTCAGGGGAAGACCGGACTTGATGGAACGCACCATCACGTCGAGCGAATTGGGAAACTCCTCGAGGAATTTGTTCATGCGGCGCTTGACGAGGAAGCCGACGAGCCAGCGCGGCAGGCCCGCCCCCATGATGAAGGCGACGCCGAGCGAGATGAGAAGCCCCGCGCCGGCCACGAGCGTCAGCACGAAGGCGAAGAGGCCGAAGATCGCGCTGAAGACGTAGAATTTGGCGGGCGTGATCGATAGGCCCGCCTGCATCAGCTTGGCCTTCAGGGTCGTGGCGATGCGCCGCGTCTGCTCCTGCTGCTTCTTTTCGAGGTCCTTCAGGGATTCCTGCACCGACTTGCGGCGCTTGGAGAGTTCCTGCATGCGGTCGCGCGCCGCCTTGGCCTTGTTCTGGTCTGTTTCGGCGGACTGGACGCGGCGGAAGCGGCTTTCGGTCTTCTTCTCCGCCTCGATGCGCGAGAAGAGCACGCCATAGGCAAGGCCGGCGGTGGAGAGCGCCGCCAGCGCGAAGATCGCAACGATGGTGATATCCAGCCCGAACATCCGCGCTACCCCCTGCCCTTACGGCTTTTCCATCGCGTCGAGCGTTGCCGCCAGGCGCCTGTCCTCGTTGAAGTAGCGGGCGCGCTCCCAGAAGTGCGGCTTGCCGATGCCGGTGCCCATATGCTTGCCGATGATGCGGCCGTTGGCGTCCTCGCCCTGCATGTCGAAGCGCATCAGGTCCTGGGTGACGATGACGTCCCCTTCCATGCCGACCACCTCGGTGATGTGGGTGATGCGGCGCGAACCGTCGCGCAGGCGCGAAGCCTGGATAATGACGTCGATGGAGCCCGCGATGATCTCGCGCACCGTCTTGGCCGGCAGCGTATAGCCACCCATGGCGATCATCGATTCCATGCGGGAGAGGCATTCGCGCGGCGTGTTGGCATGGATCGTGCCCATCGAGCCGTCGTGACCGGTGTTCATCGCCTGCAGGAGGTCGAAGACCTCCGGTCCGCGCACTTCGCCGACGATGATGCGCTCGGGACGCATGCGCAGGCAGTTCTTGATGAGATCGCGCATGGTGATCTCGCCCTCGCCCTCGATATTCGGCGGGCGGGTTTCGAGACGCACGACATGCGGCTGCTGGAGCTGAAGTTCGGCCGAGTCCTCGCAGGTGATGACCCGCTCGTCCCGGTCGATATAGTTGGTGAGGCAGTTGAGCAGCGTCGTCTTGCCCGAGCCGGTGCCGCCGGAGATGACGAGGTTGCAGCGCACGCGGCCGATGATCTGCAGCAGCGCCGCGCCCTCCGGCGTGATCGAGCCGAAGCGGACGAGCTGGTCGAGCGTCAGCTTATCCTTCTTGAACTTACGGATGGTGAGCGCGGTGCCGTCGATGGCGAGCGGCGGGGCGATGACGTTGACGCGCGAGCCGTCGGGAAGGCGAGCGTCGCAGATCGGGCTCGATTCGTCGACGCGGCGGCCGACCTGGCTGACGATGCGCTGGCAGATCGAGAGGAGCTGGGCGTTGTCGCGGAAACGGATCTCCGATTCCTGCACCTTGCCGCCCACTTCGATATAGGTCTTGCCGGCGCCGTTGACCATGATGTCGGCGATGTCGTCGCGCGCCAGCAGCGGCTCCAGCGGGCCATAGCCGAGAACGTCGTTGCAGATATCGTCAAGCAGTTCCTCCTGCTCGGAGATCGACATCGCGAAGTTCTTGATCGTGATGATGTCGTTGACGATGTCGCGGATTTCCTCGCGCGCGCTTTCCGTGTCGAGCTTTGCGAGCTGCGACAGGTCGATCGTATCGATCAGCGCGGAGAAGACCTGGCTCTTGGTATCGTAATAATCTTCGGTGCGCGGCGAGCGGCGGCGGCTGGAAGCGGCGGGCGCGGGGGCCGGAGCCGCCACCGGCGCAGGCGCCGGCTCGAAGACGGGCTGGGCCACGGGCGCGGGCGCGGCCGGCCGTTCGGCCGTCACCGTCGCGGCGGCCGAAGGCGCGGCATGGGGCATCTGGCCCGCTACGCCGCTCTTGCCGAAACCGTCATTGCCCCGTTTGCCGAACATGCCACGTCATCCAGTCTGTTGCATCGCCCCTTCGGGGCCTACTTGCGTCCGATCAGGCCCAGCATCTTGCCGAGCCCGGCCTTCTTGGGTTTCTTCACCGTCGCACGGCCCGTCACGAGATGGGCGATCTGCGAGAAGGTTTCCGCGGTCGGCGACTTGCGGTCCATTTCCGCGATCATGCGGCCGCTGTTGGCGGCCGTGCCGAAAAGCTGCGCGTCGAAGGGGATGATCGCGACCGGCTCGATGCCGAGCGGCTCGCAGAAATCCGCCGGGGCGATTTCCGGGCGCTTCGGCAGGCCGACCTGATTGAGGATCAGGTGGGGCTGCTTGTCGTTCGGCCTGAGCTTCTTCAGCGCGTCGAGCATGTTCTTCACGTTGCGCAGGCTCGCAAGGTCCGGCGTCGCCGTGATGATCAGCTCGTCCACCTCGGACAGCAGCGTGCGGGTCCATTCGGACCAGGCATGCGGCACGTCGAGCACCGTCACCGGCGCGCTGCGCTGCAATACTTCGAGGACCGGCTGGAAGGAGCCCCGCTCCAGATCGTAGGCGCGATCCAGCATCGAGGGGGCGGCCAGAAGCGAAAGATGCTCCGAGCATTTCGTCAGGAGGCGGTCGAGGAAGACCTCGTCGAGGCGGTCCGGCGCATAGATCGCCTCGGAAATGCCCTGCGGCGGGTCCTGGTCGAAGTCGATATTCGCCGTGCCGTAGGGCAGGTCGAGGTCAGCGAGGATCACCTCGGTCTGGAACAGGTTGGAGATGTCGAAGGCGCAATTGTGCGCGATGGTCGAGGAACCCGCACCGCCCTTGGCGCCGATGAAGGCAAGCGAGCGGCCGAGGGGCTCGGCCTCCGGGTCGATGAAGATCGCCGCCATGGCGTTCAGCACCTCGGCCATGCCGATCGGGCCGACCATATATTCGGAAATGCCGTTGCGGATGAGATCGCGATAGAGCGCGATGTCGTTGTAACGGCCGACGATGATGACCTTGGTGGAGGGATCGCAGACCTCGGCGAGCGGCGCGAGCTCGTCCATGATGGCGTGCGGCTCCGCCGAAGTCTCGAGGATCAGGAGGTTCGGCGTCGGCGCGCTGGCGAACATGTTGGCCGCCGCGGCGATGCTTGCGCTGGAGATGCGCAGGCTGACCTTCGTCATGCGCCGGTCCTGCCCGCACCGTTCCATGGTGCGCAGCATGGCCTCGCTCTCGCAGAAGGCGTGCACGGAGATGCGCGGCAGCGGGCGCACGGCCTCGAGGTCCGTCGGACGCACGGCCTCGTCCGCCTGGTCCTGCGCGGCTTCGCTCGTGAAGGTGTAGTCGACCGTGCTCATCGTCACATTTCCTTCAGTTCGGTATAGGCGCCGCGGTATCGTTCAAGCGCCTCGCCACGCTGCGTCGCGTCGGCCGGCGTCATGCGGCGCGGGCCGAGAAGGTCGTTCGGATCGGCCATCTGGGCGGCAAGGTTGTTCTGCGTGGCGCAGCCGAAATTGTAGTAGTTCTTGTTCTCGAAGGTATTGATCGTCAGGTCCTCCGGCCATTGCCCGCAAGCCTGCGTCGAGGCCGCGATGGCGAAATAGCTGAGACGGATCGGCGCCGCCTCGTCCGGATCGGTGGCGGAATAGCTTTCGATCATGATCTTGCGGGCCGGTATGCCGTGGCGCCCGAGCAGCTTGCGAATCTGCCGGCCGGCGACCGATGTCGCGGCGTCGTTGCGCGCGCCGCGCGGCAGGATGACACGGAACATGCCGGAGGAGTCGGCGGAGTAGCCGGAGGCAAAGCCGGCGATGACCTCGCTCTGGCCACGGGTCAGCTGGCTGGCGCCGGTGGCGATCGGGATATCGATGGTGCGTTCCTGCTCGCCGACGACGATGGGATGGCGCGTGCGGTAATCATCCGGCAGCGAGCCCGTCGCGCGGCGGTCGGCGCAGCCGGCAAGGGCGACGGCGAGCGCCGCCACGGCGAAGACGGCGACGGTGCGGCCGTTCCGGGTGCGGCCATTTCTGGTGCGGCCACGTCTGGTGCGGGTGGTGTGCATTTCGTTTGCCATTGGCTGGGTCCGTCCCTTCGTCACGTCGCACCCGATCACTTGTAGATGAAGCCGACGCTACCTTCGTAGCGCTGGGCCGGCAGGCCGTTCTTGCGGCCGTAGAGCTGGTTTACCTGGCCGAGGAAGACGCTTGCCGCGTCATTCGCCGGATTGAAATTGTCGTCTGGCCGGGCCAGCGCGTTCCGGTTGACCGGCTTGACGAGATAGGGCGTGGCGATGATCACCAGTTCCGTCTCGTTGCGCTCGATGGACTTGCTGCGGAACAGCGCGCCGAGGACCGGCACCTTGGAGGCGCCCGGCGTTCCGGACACGGTCTGCTGGACATCGTCGCGGATGAGGCCGGCCAGCGCGATGGAGCCGCCGGACGGCAGCTCGACGACGGTCTCGGCGTCGCGGCGGCGGTATTCTGCAGTGTTCGCTCCCGAGACAACCGGCTCCGACACCTTGGTCTGGATGCGCAGGCCGATGCGGCCGGAGGAAAGCACGGTCGGCGTGAAGCCGAGCGAAATGCCGTATTGATAAGTCGTCGTCGTGACGCCGCCGTTGCGGTCGGAGATGTAGAACACCTTCTCGCCGCCGGAATTGAAGGTTGCCGACTGGCCGGATACCGCCGTCAGGGTCGGTTCGGCCAGGGTGCGGATCGCCTTGGCCTGCTCAAGCGCGCTCAGGGCCGCCCGGATGCCGAACTTGCCGATATTTCCCGCAACAGTGCCCGACAGGCCGTCCTCCGCAGCATTGAAAACCAGCGTGTCCAGGCTGGAGCCGGATTTGTTGACGCGGCTGAAGGTGTTGTCGAAACCGAGCTGCTTCAAAACCTCGCGGCGGATTTCGGCGACCGTCACCTTCAGCGTGACCTGATCTTCGCCCTCGATCTGCAGCATGTTGACGACCTGGGAGGTCTGGCGCCCTTCGCCGAAGATCGCCGAATCGCCGTTGTTGCCCTGCGAGACCACCGTGCGGGTGGTCGCTTCGCCGCCCTTGAGGAAGATCTGCGCGAGATTGACCGCCTGGGTGGCATCCTGCGGCGTGCGCACGGAGCCGGAGAGCACGATGTTGTCGGAGATGATCTCCACCTGGATATCGGAATCGGGGATGAAGCGGCGCAGCTGCGTCTGCAGCCCGCTGACATCACGCTCCACATTGAGATCGATGCTGACGATCTCCTCGCCATTGGGGCCGAAGACGAAGATGTTGGTCTGGCCGACTTCCTTGCCGAAGAGATAGATGCGGCGCGAGGTGCGCGTGACGGCATCCGCCTTGACCGGATCGGCGACGAGGATGTCGTGCGCGTCGGTCGGCAGGTCCACGACGATGGCCTTGTTGAGGCCGAGGCGCACCGACTTGCGCACGCCCGCGCCACTTTCCTGGATGCGGATGATCGACGACGTTGCCGCCTCGGCGACCTGGCCGGGAAGCGGGAGACCGGCAAAGGCCAGGCAGAAGCTCAGCCCGCCCGCGACAGAAGCCCGAAAAATCCTTGTGATTGCAAACACGGGTCAGCTCCTGCTCATTGCTCTGCGGTTGCGGCGGCGGCAGTGGTGCCGTTGACGATCGAACCGGTCTTGATCACCTGGATCTGCGGCCGGCCCGCGCCGCCGCTGAGGAGATAATCGGCTGCCCCGGTATCGGCTTCCTGGGCGTCGGCGACGCTGCGCAGCGCCAGCGACAGGCGCTCGGCCATCTGCTGGGCGACGGCGATCACCTTGGTCTGGTCGGGGGTCAATTCGAGCGTCGCGGTGGTGCCGACGACTGCCTTCGAACCGTCCGGATTCTCCTGGATCTGCTGGTCGATGGCGAGGACGCGGACGTTCGACAGGATCGTCTCGGTGAGATAGGCGCCCGAATCGCCCTTGCGCACCATGGTCACGTCGACGCGGTCGTTGGGCAGGATGAAGCCGCCGGCACCGGTCGCGACCGAGATCTCCGTCGCGACGGCCCGTTTTCCGGCGGGAAGCAGCGACGACATGATGCGGCTCGAGGAATCGGCGATCTTCTCCTGACGGATCGGCTCACCGTTGAAGATCGGCATGCGCGCGATGGCGCCCTTGAGCGTCTCGATCGCATCCGGCCGGCTCTTGTCGGTGATGAAGCCTTCGACGACGGAGCCTTCCGGCCAGGCCGCCCAGGCGACCACATCGGGATTGAGCCGCGCGCCGACCGGCAGGCTTTCCTTGGCGACGAGCACGTTGATCGTGGGCTCGCGCTCCACGACGGTCTGCGTCTCGATCACCGAGGGGCCGCCGCGGGCAACCTGCAAGGCAAGAAATCCTGCCACGCCCGCCGAGACGACGGCGACTGCCAGAATGATGATTCGTGCCGGTTTCATGTGGTTTCCCTGAGCTGCGGAGTCTCCTGTCAGCCCACATTGACCGGCAATGGTGTAATTATGGTTAATAAGCGCCTTACAGCTATGGTTAACGGCAGGTTGACGCCGCCCTCAACCGCCGAGCGCGGCGAGCATCAGCGGGGAAGACGGATAGGCCATGAAGGCCCCGATGCCGATGGCGATGCCATAGGGTATCTTCTTCGCCATGACGAGGGAGTCAGGCACAGGCAGGCCGCTGGCGAGAATGGAGTTGGTGTGCGCCCGCAGCGACAGGATAGCCAAGGTCAGGACACCGCCGAGGAATGACACATAGACTAGAAATTCGATTAGCGAAAATGTCAGGCCGAACCACACCGCGCTCGCCGTCAGAAGCTTCGCATCGCCACCACCCATCACATTGAAGGCGAACAGCGCGAAGCACGCCGAAAAGACGATGGCACCGGCTGCAAGATGCATCGCGATCTCTGTCATACCGAGACCGACGAGGGGAGCCACAATGAAAAACGATGCAAGAAGGATTGCAGACACCCGGTTTGGAATGAGCATCGTGAGGAAATCTGAACAGGCGGCAACTGCCAGGCAAAGCGGGAAAACCACAAAGATGATCGCCTGAGTCATGATGATCTCCATTTTGAAGCAGAATGCATCTGGCAGGTTTCAGGAAAGATAATCCTGAAAACAGAAAGCCGCCTTTGCATGAAAGGCGGCTTTCTCATCAAGCAAGTTTCATTTAGTTGGTGGGGGCGGTCTTGGTCGTACCGTCCGCGCCGATGTTCATTTTCTTCGACAGGCCCGTGAACTGGTTATTCAGCGAGCCGCCAAGCGCGCTGGCGCCGGCGATGAGGGCGACGGAAATCAGGGCGGCGATCAGGCCGTATTCGATGGCGGTTGCGCCAGACTCGTCCTTCATAAGGCGAGCGAAAATCTTGGTCATGGTATTCTCCTAGCTCCACGATGTTGGTTCAGCACGTCCGCCAACTGTTTCCGTTGTTCGGATGACTGCAACCTACAGGCAGGCCATTTCCATCGACTTAAAGAGTTGGGTTACCGAAACCTTAAGAAGAGGTCGCTGGATTTAGGGTTAACGATGCGTAAAATGCCGGTATTTGCACGCTCTTTCGCCGCTTCGGCCGTTTTCGCCGCAAGAACGCGCCCTGAGCGCCAGGGTTGAATCGAGAATGCCGGACTTCCGCTTAAACCTTCATTCACCATTCTTGGCGATGCTGTGGGCGTTTCTTTATCGGGATGACTGTTTATGGGACGCGACCGGACCTTCGCTGCGGGTGCAGCAACGCTTGCGACGACCGCCTTCGTGTTGCTGTCGGCGGCCACTGATGCGGCAGCGCAGGAGCAATTCCTGCGCGTCTATATGGATCACGCCCGCGTCCTGCGGCTCGATCGTCCGGTCAGCAAGGTCATCGTCGGAAATGCGGCGGTGGCGGACGCGACCGTCGCCGACGCCCAGACCATCGTGCTCACCGGTCGCAACTTCGGGACCACCAATCTCGTGCTGCTCGATGCGGACGGCAACGCCATCGTCGACGAGCGCGTCCTCGTATCGATCGACGAGGGCAATACGGTGCGCGTCTTCCGCCAGACGGACCGCTCCGTCCTCTCCTGCACGCCCAATTGCGAGCAGCATGCCAGCAAGACGGCCGGCAGCAACTGAGCCGCAGTCCCGCTTCGGGCGTCCTGATGCGGGAAACCGGTCGAATCTTCACGGCCGCACACACGAAATATAAAGGGTCTGCCGCCTAGTCTGGCCTTCTCGATCCTTGGGAACCGCTCGCGATGTCGCTCGATCATGACACAGCCCCCCGGCGGCGGCCGATTAAGGGCCTGTTCCGACGCCTCCTCCGGCGCCGCGACGGCGCGACGGCGATCGAGTTCGCGATCCTCGCCATTCCCTTCTTCGTCATCGTCTTCGCCTCGATCGAGACCTTCGTGGCCTTCATGGGCGACCAGCTGCTCGCCAACGCCACCGACACGATGGCGCGCAAGATCCGCACCGGCGAGATCCGCGCCGCCTCGGCCGCGACGAACGCCACGACGGAGGCGCAGTTCCGCACGGCGTTCTGCGAAGAGATCAAGATTTTGATGCCCTGCTCGGCGACGGAGGTGGCAAAGCCGGACAAGCTGTTCCTCGACGTGCGCCATTTCGACAAATATTCCGATATTCCGTCCACCGTGCCGCTCGTCGACGGCGATCTCAGCACCAAGGACTTCAAGTTCGATCCCGGCGGCAAGAAGACGATCAACATCGTCCGCGCCTATTATCGCTGGGACGTCATAACCGATCTCGTCCGCCCGATCCTGTCCAACATCCGCGCCGCCGACGGCTCGCGGCAGAACTACCTGATGGTGGCGACCGTCATCATGCAGAGCGAGGACTATCCGTGATGGGCAAGACCATGGCGACGTCCGGATCGGGATCGGGCCTCCTTCGGCACCTGCGCCGCTTTGTGGACGACCGCCGCGGCGTCGGCGCCATCGAATTCGCCATCGTCGCGCCGCTGCTCCTCATGACCTATATCGGCGCCTTCGAGATCA
The DNA here is from genome assembly GCF_033705735.1 of Shinella zoogloeoides. Taxonomy (NCBI): domain Bacteria; kingdom Pseudomonadati; phylum Pseudomonadota; class Alphaproteobacteria; order Hyphomicrobiales; family Rhizobiaceae; genus Shinella; species Shinella zoogloeoides. The sequence goes on along the minus strand of NZ_CP131130.1, from coordinate 3,458,420 downwards.
CCGTCGCGGTGACGATGTCGCGCAAGATCAGCCGCGCCTCGAGCACCGTTTCCGACCTCCTGACCCGGACAGAGACGACGAACAAGACCACGCTGGATTCGATGAAGGACGTCACGAAGAACATCGTCGCGCCCTTCTCGCAGGACGGTTACTCGCTGAAGATCACCGGCATCGCCATCGACAGCAGCGGCAAGGCGACCGTCGCCTGGTCGCGCGACCAGGCATCCGCCGTTCCCTATGCCAAGGGAACGCCGGTGACCCTTCCCACCGAGATGGACGCGAAGGGCACCTTCATCGTGCGCACGGAATTCTCGGTGCCGCATACGCTCTTCCTGATGGCGCCGGGGCTCGCTTCGAACATCAACAAGATCAATCTCTCCAAGACGAGCTATTTCCGCCAGCGCACCGGCACGGCAATCGCCTGCGGCGATTGCTGACGCGCCTCCCCGCGACGGATTTTCCTTGAACGCCGCTCGGCGGGCATGCCATGTCAGACAGTCCAGCCGCCGTGCAAGCGGGCGGCGCGAACGATCGACGGGTGACATATGGCGCGGGCTTTTCTCTTCGTTCTCGATTCCTTCGGCATCGGCGGCGGACCGGATGCGGCGGCCTTCGGCGATCTCGGCGCCAACACGCTCGGCCACATCGCCGAGTTCTGCGCGGCGGGGGCCGCCGACCGGCCGGGGCTGAGACAGGGGCCGCTCCACCTTCCCAACATGTCGGCGCTCGGGCTGCTGCATGCGGCGCGCGCGGCGACCGGCTTCTTTCCAACCGGCATGGACGTGCCGCCGCGCGTCTTCGGCTATCACGGCGCGGCCAGCGAGGTTTCCAACGGCAAGGACACGCCGTCCGGCCACTGGGAGATCGCCGGCACGCCGGTCTCCTTCGACTGGGGCTACTTCCCGGCGGAGGGCTATGCCTTCGAGCCCGAGCTCGTCGAAGCGATATGCGCCGCCGGCAAGGTGTCCGGCATCCTCGGCAATTGCCACGCCTCGGGCACGGACATCATCGCAAGGCACGGCGTGGAGCACCGGCGCACCGGCAAGCCCATCTGCTACACGTCCTCCGATTCGGTCTTCCAGATCGCCGCGCATGAGGGCTCGTTCGGCCTCGACCGGCTGCTGGCCTTCTGCGAGACGGTGCGCGGAATCCTCGACGCGCGGCCGGGCGGGCGCATCGGCCGGGTCATCGCCCGGCCCTTCATCGGCGAGACGCCGGAGACCTTCGAGCGTACCGGCAACCGCCGCGACTATTCCGTGCTGCCGCCGGAGCCGACCCTGCTTGACCGGCTGGTGGAAGCCGGCCGCATGGTGCACGCCGTCGGCAAGATCGGCGACATCTTCGCCCACCAAGGCATCGGCACGCTGACCAAGGCGAACGGCAACATGGCGCTGTTCGACGCGACGCTTCGCGTGATGGACGAGGCGAAGGACGGCGACCTGGTCTTCACCAATTTCGTCGATTTCGACATGCTCTATGGCCACAGGCGGGACGTGGCCGGCTATGCGGCGGCGCTGGAGGCCTTCGACCGGCGCCTGCCGGAAGTGGACCGCAAGCTGAAGCCCGGCGATATCGTCATCCTCACCGCCGACCATGGCTGCGACCCGACCTGGCGCGGCACCGACCATACGCGCGAGCGCGTCCCGATCATGAGCTTCGGCCCGGGCATCCGCTCACGCCTCCTCGAAACCCGCACGACCTTCGCCGATATCGGCGAAAGCATCGCCCGGCATCTCGGCATCGCGCCCGGCCCGCATGGAAGGAGCTTCCTGTGACCAAAGCCATGCCCAAGGCGGAGCTGCATTGCCATATCGAAGGCGCGACGCCCCCTGCCCTCGCGCTCTCGCAGGCGCGGCGCTACGGCATCGACACGTCCGGCTTCATCCGGGACGGCGAATATGCCTGGCAGGATTTCACGAGCTTCGTCGCCAGCTACGACGCGACCGCCAATCTCTTCCGCACGGAGGAGGATTACGCGCTGCTTGCCGAAACCTATCTCAGTGAGATCGCCGGAGCCGGGGCCATCTACAGCGAGCTGATCGTCTCGCCGGACCAGGGCGACGCCGTTGGCATCGGCGCCGACGCCTATATAGCCGGCCTTGCCGAGGGTGCGGAGCGGGCGAAGGTGAAAACGGGCATCGAGACGCGGCTCCTTATCGTAGGCATCCGCCATTTCGGGCCGGAGCGGGTGGTCAGGGCCGCCGAATATGCCGCGCGCCGGCCGCATCCGCTGATCACCGGCTTCAACCTTGCCGGCGAGGAGCGCATGCACCGCGTCGCCGATTTCACCCGCGCCTTCGACATCGCCCGCGACGCCGGCCTCGGCATAACCATCCATGCAGGCGAGCTTTCCGGCGCCTTCAGCGTGCGCGACGCGCTCGACCATATCCGCCCCTCGCGCATCAGCCACGGCGTGCGCGCCATCGAGGATGCGGCGCTGGTGAAGCGGCTGGCCGACGAGGGCGTGGTGCTGGAGGTCTGCCCCGGCTCGAATGTCGCGCTCGGCGTCTTTGCCGATTTCCGGAATCATCCCTTGCGGGCGCTGCATGAGGCGGGCGTGCGCGTCACGCTCAATTCCGACGACCCGCCCTTCTTCCACACCTCGCTTGCCCGCGAATACGAGGTCGCCTCGACGATCATGGGTCTCAGCGACGCGGACATCCTCGGCATGACGCGGACCGCGATCGAGGCGGCCTTCGTCGACGAGCCGACCCGGCAGAGGCTTCTTTCCGCGCTGTGAGGCACAAGCGGGCTGGGGATGTTGCCTCCAGGCGGCTCTCTTCTCTTGCAGGTTCCGGCCGTTCCGTGGAAAAAGAAGGCATCACTTACTTTCGGAAGGTTGGCCATGGACGGCGTCACAGTCATCGATCACCCGCTCGTGCAGCACAAGCTGACCATCATGCGCAAGAAGGAAACCTCGACCGGCAGCTTCCGCCGCCTGCTGCGCGAAATCTCCACGCTGCTCTGCTACGAGGTCACGCGCGACCTGGAGCTGACCACCGCGCGGATCGAAACGCCGCTGGAGGAGATCGACGCCCCCGTGCTGGAAGGCAAGAAGCTGGTCTTCGCCTCGATCCTGCGCGCCGGCAACGGCCTGCTGGAAGGCATGCTGGAACTGGTGCCCTCGGCCCGCGTCTCGCATATCGGCGTCTACCGCGACCACGAGACGCTGGAGGCGGTCGAATATTTCTTCAAGGCGCCCGACAGCATCGACGAGCGCCTCGTCATCGTCGTCGATCCGATGCTGGCGACCGGCAATTCGGCTATCGCCGCCATCGACACGCTGAAGAGCCGCGGCGCGACGAATATCCGCTTCCTCTGCCTGCTGGCCGCGCCCGAAGGCATCAGGAGCTTCCGCGCGCACCATCCGGACGTGCCGGTCTATACCGCCTCCATCGACCGCCAGCTCAACGAGAAGGGCTATATCGTGCCCGGCCTCGGCGATGCCGGCGACCGGATGTACGGCACGAAATAGGCGCATCCGCCGGCCGGCCTGAAGGCCGCGTCACTCGATTGCGAAACGGGCGGGGGAAACCCCGCCTTTTCTTTTGCCGCCGCCTGCCGGGCGGGCTTGACGAGCGTTTCGTCAAAATGCCCACTTTAAACGATTGATAGCGCAGGCAGAGAATTGTATTTCTTTTGTCGACAAGGGGATTTTCAATGACCGATACCGATTCCAGCTCCCTGCCCGAACGAAAGCGCGGCTCCGGCGTCAAACTGGTCTATGACCTTTTGCGCGACGAGATCCTCGATCTGAAGCTCGCCCCCGGCAGCCCGATCGACGAGGTGCAGCTTGCCGAGCGGTTCAAGATGTCGCGCACGCCGATCCGCGAGGCGCTGGTGCGGCTGGCCGGCGAGGGGCTGATCGAGACCCTGCCGAACCGCTCGACCATGGTCGCGAATATCGACTTCCTCAACCTCCACACCTTCTTCGACGCGCTGGTGCTGATGTACCGGGTGACGACGCGGCTTGCGGCGCAGTATCACCGCCCGGAAGACCTCGCCATCATCCGCGGCTTTCACGAGGACTACGCCCGCTCGCTCGCCGAGCGCGACACGCTGGGCATGATCGCCAACAACGCCGCCTTCCATGCCGCCATCGCCGAGGCCGGCCGCAACCCCTATTTCACCAGCCTGTTCCGCCGGCTGCTGGACGAGGGCCGGAGGATCCTGCGGCTTTATTACCAGTCTTACGACGAGCAGTTCCCGCAGCTCTTCGTGGACGAGCATGCCGCCATCCTCGCCGCCATCGAGGCGCGCGACGTGGAGAAGGCCGACCAGCTCGGCAAGGCCCATGCCGAGCAGATCGTCGCGCAGGTGCAGAAGCTCTTCAACCGCAACGACAGGCTCGACATCGCCCTGTGACCGCCGTGTATTTTTCTTGTCGACAAATAAAATACAAGCTGCTATAACCATCATCGAGAGAGGGGGAGGCTTCGTGCAAGGTGCCGGCCGACCGCCCGACCGAACCGCCCAAAGGAGATCGACATGAAGGCCAAGATTTTTTCCGGTGTCATTCCCGCCCTGATGACCCCCTGCAAGGACGACCGCACGCCGGACTTCGACCAGCTCGTCCGCAAGGGCAAGGAGCTTATCGAGAAGGGCATGTCCGCCGTCGTCTATTGCGGCTCCATGGGTGACTGGCCGCTCCTGACGGACGAGCAGCGCATGGAAGGCGTCGAGCGCCTCGTGAAGGCCGGCATCCCGGTCATCGTCGGCACCGGCGCCGTTAACACGGCTTCGGCCGTCGCCCATGCCGCCCACGCCCAGAAGGTCGGCGCGCAGGGCCTCATGGTCATCCCGCGCGTTCTTTCCCGCGGCTCCGTCGTCGCCGCCCAGAAGAACCACTTCAAGGCGATCCTGTCGGCTGCCCCGGACCTGCCGGCTGTCATCTACAACAGCCCCTATTATGGCTTCGCCACCCGCGCCGACCTGTTCTTCGCCCTGCGCGAGGACCACAAGAACCTCGTCGGCTTCAAGGAATTCGGCGGCGCCGCCGACATGCGCTATGCGGCCGAGAACATCACCAGCCGCGACGATGACGTCTCGCTGATGATCGGCGTCGACACCTGCGTCTTCACCGGCTTCGTCGATTGCGGCGCCGTCGGCGCGATCACCGGCATCGGCTGCGTGCTGCCGAAGGAAGTGCTGCACATGTGCGCCCTCGCCCAGGCTGCCGCCAAGGGCGATGCGGATGCCCGCGCCCGCGCGCTGGAACTGGAATCGGCGCTCGCCGTTCTTTCGTCCTTCGACGAAGGCCCGGACCTCGTCCTCTACTTCAAGCACATGATGGTTCTGAAGGGCGACAAGGAATACACGCTGCACTTCAACGAGACCGACGCCCTCTCCGAGAGCCAGCGCGGCTATGTCGAATCCCAGCTCAAGCTGTTCGATACCTGGTACGGCGAATGGAGCAAGCTGCCGGGCGCCGTGCAGAAGTACAAGGCCTGATCTTCAAGCCTTCCCAAATGAGAGAAAGGCCCTCCGCAAGGAGGGCCTTTTTGATTCCTGCCGCAGGTGTAGCCCCCTCCGTCATGCTCGGGCCTGTCCCGAGCATCTGCAACGTCTCCATTCTTTCAATGCGTTGGCAGATCCTCGGCACAAGGCGAGGATGACGACAGCGGTGGGCACGGCATGCGGGAAAACTGAAAGGCCCTCCGCGAGGAGGGCCTTTTCTTTTGGTGGCAGGCGAAGGGAGGGCGCGATCAGGCGATCGCGTCCAGCCCCTTTTCCAGCAGGTGGTCGAGCTGTCCCACCTCGGCGGCCGTCAGCGTGATACCTTCCGTTTCGGACTTCGTACGGGCGACGAAGCGGCGCTGGGAGGGCAGGCGCGCGCCCTGGCCGACGATAGCCTCGAAGAGGGTTTCGGCGCGGGCGAAGGGGTCGCCGGGGCGACCCTTGGCGAAGGCTTCCGGGGACATGGCGATGATGAGCTCGCCGTGGAAGGGGGCGAGCGTCGTCGTGCCGAGATAGTCGAGCACTTCCGGGCTCGTCAGGTCGCCGATCATGATGCCGGCCAGAAGCTCGATCATCGTGCCGATGGCCGAACCCTTGTGGCCGCCGAAGGGCAGCATGGCGCCGGCGAGCGCGGCTTCCGGGTCCGTCGTCGGGTTGCCGTCGGCATCGATCGCCCAGCCCTCGGGAAGCTGCTTGCCGGCGCGGCGGTGCAGCTCGATCTCGCCGCGAGCGGCGACGGAGGTGGCGAAGTCGAAGACGTAGGGCGAGCCATTCGGGCGCGGCCAGCCGAAGGCGAAGGGATTGGTGCCGAGCAGCGGCTTGTTGCCACCCGTCGGCGCGACCGTCGCATAGCTCGGGCACATGACGAGGCCGGCAAGGCCTTCACTGGTGACGGCCTCGACTTCCGGCCAGAGGGCGGAGAAATGGGTGCAGTCGTTGATGACGAGCGCGGCGATGCCGAGCTTGCGGGCACGCTCGGCAAGGGCGGGGACGCCGAGCTCGAAGGCGGGATTGGCAAAGCCGCCCTTGGCGTTGACCTTGACGATGGCCGAGCCCTCGTTGCCGTCGAGTTCCGGCACGGCATCCGGCTTGACCTTGCCGGCCTTGACGGTGCGAAGCGCGCCTTCGATGCGGTAGATGCCGTGCGACTTGCAGGCATCCCGCTCGCCGGCGACGATGACGCGGGCAAGCGCGCCGGCCTGCACGCCGTTCAGGCCAGCCTTAAGGAAGATGGCTTCGACCCGTTCCTGAAGCGCGGCAATCGACAGAGTGGTGGTTTGCGTCATCTTTCTCTCTTCAACGGCTGGTGCCAACCTTTGCAGGTTGGCGATTGAACATTTGCATACATAGAGTATACAAGATTTCGACAAGTGCAATTCGCCCCGCCGCTTCCTATATCGGGCGAGCATCATTCCGCAAGAAAGGTACGTCAAATGGCTTTCACCCCCAACGGTAAACACCTCGTCGCAGGCGAATGGCTGGACGGCAACGGCACTTTCACCTCCTCGCCGGCCCATGGTCCCGCCCATACCTTCGCCGTCGGCACGGTCGATCTGGTGAACAAAGCGGCGGAAGCCGCGGAGGAAGCCTTCCTCAGCTACGGCTATTCCTCGCGCGCCGAGCGGGCCGCTTTCCTGCGCGCCATCGCCGACGAGATCGAGGCCCGTGCGGACGCCATCACCGAGATCGGCACCCAGGAAAGCGGCTTGCCGGTCGCGCGCCTCCAGGGCGAGCGCGGCCGCACCACCGGCCAGCTCCGCCTCTTCGCCGACCATATCGAGAAGGGCGACTATCTCGACCGCCGCTTCGACGCCGCCCTGCCGGACCGCCAGCCGGCCCCGCGCCAGGAGATCCGCCTCGTCCAGCGGCCGATCGGCCCGGTCGCCGTCTTCGGCGCCTCCAACTTCCCGCTCGCCTTCTCCACGGCCGGCGGCGACACCGCCGCCGCGCTCGCTGCCGGTTGCCCGGTCGTCGTCAAGGGCCATTCGGCCCATCCGGGTACCGGCGAGATCGTCGCCGAGGCCGTGCTCGCCGCCATCAAGAAGACCGGCGTGCATCCGGGCGTCTTCTCGCTCATCCAAGGCGGTAACCGCCAGGTCGGTGAAGCCGTCGTGCAGCATCCGCTGATCAAGGCTGTCGGCTTCACCGGGTCGCTGGCCGGCGGCCGCGCGCTCTTCAACCTCTGCGCCGCCCGTCCCGAGCCGATCCCGTTCTTCGGCGAGCTCGGCTCGGTCAACCCGATGTTCCTGCTGCCGGAAGCCATGAAGGCCCGCGCCGAAGGCCTCGGCCAGGGCTGGGCGGGCTCGCTCACCATGGGCGCCGGCCAGTTCTGCACCAATCCGGGCATCGCCATCGTCGCCGACGGCCCGGATGCGGACCGCTTCACGGCCGCCGCCGTCGAAGCCCTCGGCAAGGTCGGCGCGCAGACCATGCTGACCGACGGCATCGCCAAGGCCTATCACGACGGCAAGGCGCGCTTTGAAAGCCGCAACACCGTCAAGCCGCTTTTCACCTCCGACTCCGCCGGCCGCGACGCGCTTCCGAACCTCTTCGAGATCTCCGGCGAGCAGTTCCTTGCCGACCATGCGCTCTCCGAAGAAGTCTTCGGCCCGCTCGGCCTCGTCGTGCGCGTTTCCTCGGTCGACGAGATGCAGCAGCTTGCCCGCAATTTCGAGGGCCAGCTCACGGCGACCATCCACATGGATGCCGGCGACCTCGACGATGCGAAGCGCCTGCGTCCGATCCTCGAGCGCAAGGCCGGCCGCGTTCTGATCAACGGCTTCCCGACGGGCGTGGAAGTGGTCGATTCCATGGTGCATGGCGGCCCCTATCCGGCCTCGACGAATTTCGGCGCGACGAGCGTCGGCACCATGTCGATCCGCCGTTTCCTGCGCCCGGTTTCCTACCAGAACATGCCGGAAGGCCTGCTGCCTGAGGATTTCCTCAACTGATTCAAGCCGCTGGCTTACACCGGGCCGGGTTTTCCGCGAGGGAGACCCGGCCCATTTATTTTCTCCGATAGGGATATACTTTTTGTATATTTTTTGTATTTTATGAGACGGGTTTACGCTCTTGGCGCAGGACGGACCTCCGCCCGCGTGAACTGCCAGATCAATCCAGGGAGAGAGTAATGAAGAAGACCTCGGTCCTCGCCTTCGGCCTCGTTGCCGCCACCGCTCTGACCAGCCCGGCCAAGGCCGACAAGCTGGACGACATCATCTCGTCCGGCACGCTGCGCTGCGCCGTCGTTCTCGACTTCCCGCCGATGGGCTCGCGTGACGAGAACAACAACCCGATCGGCTTCGACGTCGATTACTGCAACGACCTCGCCAAGGCGCTCGGCGTCACGGCCGAGATCGTCGAAACGCCCTTCCCGGAACGTATCCCGGCTCTGATGTCCGGCCGCGTCGACGTCGGCGTCGCCTCGACCTCCGACACGCTGGAGCGTGCCAAGACCGTCGGCATGACCGTTCCCTACTTCGCCTTCCAGATGGCCGTCACGGCCAACGACAAGTCGGGCGTCAAGTCCTTCGAGGACATGAAGGGCAAGACGGTCGGCGCCACTGCCGGCACGTTCGAAGCCATCGCGCTCGAAAAGTCGGTCAAGGAATGGGGCGTCGGCGAATTCCGTCCGTACCAGACCCAGGCTGACGTCTTCCTCGCCCTCAGCCAGGGCCAGATCGACGCTACGGTCTCCACCTCGACGGTTGCCCAGTCCAACGTCAAGAGCGGCAAGTTCGCCGGCATCTCCGTCGTCGGCAACGCTCCCTACGATATCGATTATGTCGCGCTCTTCACCAACCGCGAAGAATACGGCCTGATCAACTACCTGAACCTCTTCATCAATCAGCAGGTTCGCACCGGCCGCTACAACGAACTCTACGAAAAGTGGGTTGGTGGCGAGGTACCGTCCCTTTCGATCAACGGCGTTTATCGCTAATCTGCCGTTTTGAAGGCGGCGCGGAAGCCTCTTCCGCGCCGCTGATCGTTTCCGAAGGGTGAGACGGCACATGTTCAGTTACAATTTCCATTGGAATCAGGCGTTCAAGGCCCTCCCGCAGATGCTGGACGGTGCTTTGGTGACGCTGCAGATCGCCCTGCTTTCCATGGCCATCGGCCTGGTGGTCGCGTTGGCGCTGACGCTCTTCCGGCTGTCGGGCAACCGCATCCTGAGCGGCTTCGCCACGGCCTGGGTCGAAATCGCGCGCAACACGCCGGCCCTCTTCCAGATCTACATGGCCCATTTCGGCCTCGGCAATTTCGGCATCCACCTCAGCCCCTATACGGCGCTCCTGGTCGGCATCGCCTTCAACAATGCCGGCTATCTCGCGGAGAACTTCCGCGGCGCGCTGAAGGCGATCCCGGAGACGCAGACGCGGGCCGGCCGATCGCTCGGCATGACCTCGCTGCAGGCCTTCCGCTACATCGTGCTGCCGCAGATGCTGCGCGTCGCCTTCCTGCCGGCCACCAACCAGATGGTCTGGGCGATCCTGATGACCTCGCTCGGCGTCACCGTCGGCATGAACACGGACCTTGCCGGCATCACGCAGGAACTGAACGCCCGTTCGTTCCGCACCTTCGAGTTCTTCGCGCTCGCGGCGGTGATCTACTACGTCATCGCCAAGATCGTGACGCTGGCGGCACGCCTCGCCGCCGCGCGCATGTTCCGCTACTGAGAGGGGTAAACCATGTTCGATACCGCTCTCACCTGGGCCGATCTCGGCTTCCTCGCGCAAGGCGCCCTGATGACGCTTGCCGTCACCGCCGTCTCCGTGCTTGCCGGAACCATCCTCGGCGTCATCTTCGGCGTCATCCGCAACCAGGCCGGCTCCTACTGGTCGATGCCGCTCACCTTCCTGCTCGACATCTTCCGTTCCGTGCCGCTGCTCATCCAGCTCGTGCTCGGCAACGCGCTGCAGTCGATCATGAAGCTCGGCTGGGCGCCCTTCACCACCTCCTGCGTGGTGCTGTCGCTCTATACGGCGGCCTATTGCACCGAGATCGTGCGCGGCGGCATTTCCTCCGTTCCGCCAACCACGCGCCGCGCGGCCCGCTCGCTCGGCATGACCTGGTGGCAGGACATGCGCTACATCGTGGCCCCGCTCGCCACGCGCGTCTCGCTGCCCGCCTGGATCGGCCTGACGCTCGGCGTCATGAAGGACTCCGCCCTCGTGCTCTGGCTCGGCCTGATCGAGCTCCTGCGCGCTTCGCAGATCCTCGTCACGCGCCTGCAGGAACCGCTGTTCATCCTGCTCATCTGCGGCGCCATCTACTTCATCATCAGCTTCCCCATCGCCCGGCTGGGCGGGTATCTCGAAAGACGGTGGTCCAATGATTGAGATCGAAAACGTCCGCAAATCCTTCGGCCAGCTCGAAGTCCTGAAGGGGATCAACCTCACCGTCCAGAAGGGCGAGGTCCTGACCATCATCGGCGGTTCGGGCTCGGGCAAGTCGACGCTGCTCACCTGCATCAACGGTCTGGAGACCATCGACGCCGGCCGCATCGTCGTCGACGGCACGGATGTGCATGCCAAGGGCACCGACCTCAACAAGCTGCGCCGCAAGCTCGGCATCGTGTTCCAGCAGTTCAACGCCTTCCCGCACCTGACGGTGCTGGAGAACGTCATGCTGGCGCCGGTCAAGGTGCTGGGCCAGTCCAAGGCCGAAGCCGAGGCGATGGCCGTCAAGCAACTCACCCATGTCGGCCTCGGCGACAAGCTCAAGGTCTATCCGAGCCGCATGTCGGGCGGCCAGCAGCAGCGCATGGCGATCGCCCGCGCGCTCGCCATGTCGCCGGCCTACATGCTGTTCGACGAAGTGACCTCGGCGCTCGACCCGCAGCTCGTCGGCGAAGTGCTCGACACGCTGCGCATGCTCGCCTCCGAGGGCATGACGATGATCTGCGTCACGCACGAAATGAAGTTCGCCCGCGAAGTCTCCGACCGCGTCGCCTTCTTCCACAAGGGCGTGATGGCCGAGATCGCTCCGCCGGAAGAACTCTTCGGCGCACCGAAGGACCCGGAATTGCAGGCGTTCCTCGCCGCTACCCACTGAGGCAAAAATGCAGACTGAAATCGAGCCCGGCGTCGTCGTCATCGGCGCCGGCGTGGTCGGCCTTTCCGCGGCCATCGCCTTGCAGGCCCGGGGCCTTGCCGTCACCGTCCTCGAACGCGAGGGCCCGGCGGCCGGCGCGTCCGCCGGAAACGCCGGCGCCTTCGCCTTCACCGACATCCTGCCGCTCGCGTCTCCCGGCATCCTGAAGAAGGCGCCGAAATGGCTGCTCGATCCGCTCGGGCCGCTCTCCGTGCCGCCATCCTATGCGCTGCAGATCGCGCCGTGGATGTTCCGCTTCTGGCGTGCCTGCTCGGCAAGCCGCGTCGCCCATTCCATGACCGCGCAGACCGCGCTGATGGACCTTTCCAAGGCCGAGCTGGAGCCGTTCCTGGCCGAGACCGGCACGCTCTCCATGCTGCGCAAGGAAGGCAATCTGCAGGTCTATGAAAGCCAGGCCGAGCTCGACGCCTCGCTGCCCGGCTGGAAGGCGCGCGCCGAACACGGCATCGAATTCCGTCATATGGGCGCCGCCGAGATGGCGACGATCCAGCCCGGCCTTGCGCCGCGCTTTACCCATGGCACCTTCACGCCCGGCTGGTACTCGATCGCCGACCCCAAGCTCTACACGCTGGCGCTGGCCGATCATTTCCGCGCCAGGGGCGGCAGGATCGAGCGCGCCGAGGTTTCCAGCCTGCACCCAATCGAGGGCGGCGTGGAAATCCGCACGACGGACGGCCGGACGGTGAGGGCGCGCAAGGTCGTGCTCGCGGCCGGTGCCTTCTCGCATCAGGTCGCCCGTTCGCTGGGCGAAAACATCCCGCTCGAAACCGAGCGCGGCTACAACACGACGCTGCCGGCCGACGCCTTTGACCTGCGCACGCAGGTCACTTTCGGCGGCCATGGCTTCGTCGTTACCCGGCTTTCGACCGGCATCCGCGTTGGCGGCGCGGTGGAGCTTGGCGGACTGAAGCTACCGCCGAACTTCCGCCGGTCGGAAGCCATGCTGGAAAGGGCGCGCGCCTTCCTGCCGGGCCTGAAGCCCGAGGGCGGCGTGCAGTGGATGGGCTTCCGCCCCTCGCTGCCCGACAGCCTGCCGGCCATCGGCCGCGCCCGCGCGACGCCCGATGTCGTCTACGCCTTCGGCCATGGTCATCTCGGCCTCACCCAATCGGCGGGCACCGCCCGCCTCGTCGCCGACCTCCTCACCGATGGAAAGACGGCGATCGACATCGCCTCCTTCTCGCCGCAACGTTTCTAGCCGAAGGACCCGCTCCATGGCCGACCTCTCCGCCCGCAGCATCCTTGCCGGAACAGCCTCCGGTCCGATCATCGCAGCCGGGGAGGCGCTGAGCTTCTGGGGCGGCGTGGATCCGGCGACGGGCCGGGTCATCGACGTGCACCATCCGCTGCATGGCGCCACCATCACCGGCGGCATCCTGATGATGCCGTCGAGCCGTGGTTCCTGCACGGGTTCCGGCGTACTGCTCGACCTCGCGCTGACCGGCCGTGCGCCGGCGGCGCTGATCTTCAGCGAGGCCGAGGACGTGCTGACGCTCGGCGCGCTGATTGCCGCGGAAATGTTCGGCAAGGAACTGCCGGTGCTGCGCCTGTCACACGACGCCTTCGATGCGCTCTGTCGCGCGAAGACGGCGAGGATCGGTCAGACGAGCATAGAAGCGGACGGGCTCACCATCCCCGTCGCCCCGCCGGCCACCGCCGCGCTCGACCTCACCGAAGACGACCACGCCATGCTTGATGGCCGCGACGGCGTTGCCGTGCAGCTTGCCCTGCGCATCACCGCCGCCATGGCCGCGCAGCAGGGCGCGACGAAGCTGGTCGACGTGGTGCAGGGCCATATCGACGGCTGCATCTATGCCAGCCCTGCCAATCTCACCTTTGCGGAAAAGATGGCCGACATGGGCGCGAAGGTGCGCGTGCCGACCACGATGAACGCCATTTCCGTCGACCGGGCGAGCTGGGAAAAGCAGGGCGTGCCGCATGATTTCGGCGACCCGGCCGCCCGCCTTGCCGACGCCTATGTGCGCATGGGCTGCCGCCCGACCTTCACCTGTTCCCCCTACCTTCTCGACAGCGCGCCAAAGACGGGCGAGGCCATCGCCTGGGCGGAATCCAATGCTGTGATCTTCGCCAATACCGTGCTCGGCGCACGCACGGCCAAGCACCCGGATTTCCTCGATCTCTGCATCGCGCTCACCGGCCGTGCGCCGCTGTCGGGCGTCTATCTCGAAGAGCATCGCAAGGCCAAGCGCGTGATCGACGTGACGCTGCCGGAAAATGTGGACGACGCCTTCTGGCCGCTCGTCGGCTATCTCGCCGGCCGCGCCGCGCCTGACCGCATTCCGCTGCTCACCGGCCTTGCCGCCGCAAAGCCGACGCGCGACGACCTGAAGGCGCTCTGCGCCGCCTTCGGCACCACCTCCGCCGCGCCGATGCTGCATATCGAGGGCGTGACGCCCGAGGCGGACGGCGCTGCCGCTGCCGACGCCGACCGGGTTTCGATAACCCGCGCCGACATGGTCGAAGTCTGGCGGATGTTCAACGACGGACCGGCCGAGGTGGAACTCGTCGCCATCGGCAGCCCGCATGCCTCGGCCTCCGAATGTCGCGCGCTGGCCGATGCGCTTGGCGACCGCAAGCGGCACGAGAGCGTTGCGGTGATCGTCACGGCGGGACGCGATATCATGGCGGAGGCGGGCGACGTGCTGGCGCGGCTGAGGGCCAGCGGCGTGCAGGTCCTGCCAGATCTGTGCTGGTGCTCGATCTCCGAGCCGGTCTTCCCGCCGAAGACGCGCACGCTCATCACCAATTCCGGCAAATATGCCCATTACGGCCCGGGCCTTTCCGGCCGCACCGTGCGTTTCGGCAACCTTGCCGATTGCATCGAGGCGGCGCTGACCGGCCGCGTGCCGCCGCGCCTGCCGGCCTGGCTTTCCTGATCAGTCCCGCCCGAAGACGTCGCGCGTATAGACCTTGTCCGCGACGTCATCGAGCTCTTCGGCGCGCCGGTTGGCGATGATGACGCCGGCGCGGCGCTTGAAGTCCTCGAGATCGCGCACGATCTCGGAGCGAAAGAACGTATCCTCCGCGAAATCCGGCTCGTAGATGATGACGGGGATGCCCTTCGCCTTGATGCGCTTCATGATGCCCTGGATGGAGGATTCGCGGAAATTGTCCGAATCCTTCTTCATGGTGAGGCGATAGACGCCGACGACCTCGGGATCGCGCCCGACGATGTCGGCGGCGAGGAAATCCTTGCGCGTCGTGTTGGCGTCGACGATGGCGCGGATCAGGTTCTGCGGCACGTCGCTGAAATTGGAGAGAAGCTGGCGCGTATCCTTCGGCAGGCAATAGCCGCCATAGCCGAAGGACGGATTGTTGTAGTGCTGGCCGATGCGCGGATCGAGCCCGACGCCCTCGATGACCTGCCGCGTGTCGATGCCATGGGTCATGGCATAGCTGTCGAGCTCGTTGAAATAGGCGACGCGCATGGCGAGATAGGTATTGGCGAAGAGCTTGATCGCCTCCGCCTCGCCCGAGCCGGTGAAGAGCACCGGCACGTCTTCCTTCACCGCGCCCTGCTGGAGCAGCCCGGCGAACTGGCGCGCCTCCGGCGTGTCCGCCCCCATGACGATGCGCGATGGATGGAGGTTGTCGTAGAGCGCCTTGCCCTCGCGCAGGAATTCCGGCGAGAAGACGATGCGCTCGTCCTTGCGCGCCTCGCGCAGCCAGGCGGTATAGCCGACGGGAATGGTGGACTTGATGACGATGGTGGCGTTCGGATTGACCTGCCGCACGTCCTCGATCACCGCCTCCACGCTGCTCGTGTCGAAGTAGTTGCTCGTCGGATCGTAGTTGGTCGGCGTCGCGACGATGACAAAGTCGGCTTTTGCGAAGGCTCCCACCTTGTCGTTCGTGGCCTTGAGACGCAACGGTTTCGTGCGCAGGTAATCCTCGATCTCCGCATCGGCGATGGGCGAGATACCGGCGTTCAGTTGCGCGACACGTTGCTCGTTGAGGTCGTAAGCGATGACATCGTTGTGCT
Organism: Shinella zoogloeoides; assembly: GCF_033705735.1. NCBI lineage: Bacteria > Pseudomonadati > Pseudomonadota > Alphaproteobacteria > Hyphomicrobiales > Rhizobiaceae > Shinella > Shinella zoogloeoides. The sequence continues at coordinate 3,442,846 of NZ_CP131130.1, read as the reverse complement.
GAGCAAGAAGCACGGCGTTGGAAAGACCGACATATCCGATGCCGGCCACGGAGATATTGGCCATGAACAATCCGTCTGGAAACTGAAGACTTGTACTGCGGTTGCAGCCGACTAGGCATCAAGCCGAAATGGTTTTCAAGCCCGTTATCGGATCAAGGGGAAATGATGGCGGACAGAGAGGGATTCGAACCCTCGATAGAGTTTCCCCTATACACGCGTTCCAGGCGTGCGCCTTCAACCACTCGGCCACCTGTCCGTCCGCTCGCTGCCGGTGGTCAGTCCGGCGCGGGTCGCTTTCCTGTTTCCATTCCGGCGAGACGGCGCGATATATACCGAGGTTTCACGCAGGATCAACCGCTTTCTGACAGATTCTTGAAGGTTATTCGTTCCGCCGTGAAGGATTGCGCAAACCGGGCCGTCTTCCTATCTATAGGCAGGAATGAAGCGGAGCGGATTCCGGCTCCGGCAGGCGGCACCGGGAGGGTGCGATGATACGGTTCGTGCTCAGAGCCCTCAGTCTCGTTGCCCTCGTCATCGCCGTCATGGCGGGCACGATCGACGCGATCCAGTCCGTCTCGGCTTCCGAACCGGTGCTAACGCCGCTCGCCGTCGCCTGGAGCACGGCAAGCCCCGATACGATCGCCCTCGTCGCCGACGGCATCATGCGCAAGTTCCCCTATGCCTGGGACCCGGCCGCGCTGTGGGTGCTCTCGCAGCCCGCCTTCGCGGTGCTCCTGGTTCTTTCGCTGTTCTTCTGGGTGATCGCCTACAGGCGGCCGCCCGTCGCGGGCCGCTTCACGGCCTGAAACCACATCCCTGCAGGAGACCCCGATGTTCCTGATCGACATGTTCAACAAGAAGACCGTCATGCCCGCGCCCGAGGCGGCGCTTCCCGGGCGCGACGCGCCCATCCCGACATCCGCCACGCATTTCGTCAACGGGCGCGCGCTGAAGGGGCCCTATCCGGCGGGCTTCAAGACCGTGCTGCTCGGCATGGGCTGCTTCTGGGGCGCCGAGCGGCTGCTCTGGCAGATCCCCGGCGTCTGGGTGACGGCGGCCGGCTATTCCGGCGGCTTCACGCCCAACCCGACCTATCACGAGACGACCACCGGCCTGACCGGCCATACGGAAGTGGTGCTCGTCGTCTACGATCCCGCCGAGGTCTCGCTGCAAACCCTGCTGAAGGCCTTCTTCGAGGCGCACGACCCGACCCAGGGCATGCGCCAGGGCAACGATATCGGCACGACGTACCGCTCGGCGATCTATCTCGAGGACGAGGCGGACCTTGCGACGGCGCGGCGTGCGCGCGACGTCTACCAGGCGGCGCTGACGGCGGCGGGGCGGACGGACCGCATCACCACGGAGATCGGGAAGGCCGGGCCGTTCTATTTCGCCGAGGATGTGCACCAGCAGTATCTCGCCAAGAATCCGGGCGGTTACTGCGGCTTGCGCGGCACGGGGGTCTCCTGCGCCATCGGCTGAACATGGCCGGCTTTTTCAACAGGTTCGGGCCGCCGCGAACGAGGTTTTCCACCTCCGATCGCAGCGGCCCCGCATTTTTTACCAACTGAAAAATTTCTGGTGAATTTTTCCGAGAGGCGTGCAAGGATGCCGCCAGCCTGACCCAAGGGAACGGGTCGGTGGCTCCGTCGCGCGCCTGTCATGCGCTGCGCGGAAGGTCCCTATAAGATCAATAGCGAACAGGGCTGAACAATGAAAAAGACCCTTCTCACCCTTCTTGCCACGGCCGCCATGTCGGCCAGCGCGCTCGCCGCGGACATCAAGCCGGCAATCATCTATGACCTCGGCGGCAAGTTCGACAAGTCGTTCAACGAAGCGGCCTATAACGGCGCGGAAAAGTTCAAGGCCGAGACGGGCATCGAATACCGCGATTTCGAGATCGCCAACGACGCGCAGCGCGAGCAGGCCCTGCGCCGCTTCGCCAGCGACGGCAACAATCCGATCGTCATGGCCGGCTTCTCCTGGGCCGCGCAGCTCGAGAAGGTCGCGGCGGAATATCCCGACACCAAGTTCGCCATCATCGACATGGTGCTCGACAAGCCGAATGTCCGCTCGGTCGTCTTCAAGGAAGAAGAGGGCGGGTGGCTCGCCGGCATCCTCGCCGGCATGGCGTCCAAGACCAAGACCGTCAGCTTCGTCGGCGGCATGGACATCCCGCTGATTCACAAGTTCGCCTGCGGCTATATCGGCGGCGCGAAGTCCCTCGGCCCGGACTATAACGTCCTCGAAGCCTATACGGGCACGACGCCGGACGCCTGGAACGACCCGGTCAAGGGCGGCGAGATCGCCAAGTCGCAGTTCGACCAGGGTTCGGACGTGGTCTACCACGCTGCCGGCGGCACGGGCGTCGGCGTCCTGCAGGCCGCGGCGGATGCCGGCAAGCTCGGCATCGGCGTCGATTCCAACCAGAACGGCCTGCATCCCGGCAAGGTCCTGACCTCGATGGTCAAGCGCGTCGACGTCGCCGTCTACGATGCCTTCATGTCGGCCAAGGAAGACAAGTTCCAGCCCGGCATCAACGTGCTCGGCCTCAAGGAAAACGGCGTCGACGTCGCCATGGACGAGAACAACGCCCCGCTCATCACTCCGGAAATGAAGGCCGCCATCGACAAGGCGCGCGCCGACATCATTGCCGGCACGGTGAAGGTACACGACTACATGTCGGACGAGACCTGCCCCTACTAAGGCCTGTCGAACGGCCCGCTTGCGGCGACGCAGGCGGGCCGATTCCGTTCTGCCTGCTCAATAATGCGGCGGGCGGGTAATGGCCGGGGCATCGAGAGACCCCTCTTCCAATGCGAGGAAACGTTCCGTGAGCCGGTCGAGCTTCGAGCGCACCTGCTCGACGACGCGCCATTGCTCGGCGAGCTGGTCGGAAAGCTCCTCGATCGTCTGCGCCTGATGGGCGACATGCTCCTCCAGGCGGGCGATGCGCTCGGCCTGGCTGTCTAGGGAAGAATGGGACATGGTCGGGGCTCTCCTCGTCGGTCGGGGCCGGTCGAACGAGCTATAGCGGCCCTGGACGGCACCCGCAATCGGACTGGACAAGCGCTGCGGAAGCAACAAGACTAAGACCGATCGGCCCACGGCCGCCGGCCCCGAATCCCCGTAAGAGTGGATCGTCATGAACGAACTGGCAATCGAACTAAAGGGCATCGACAAGAGCTTCGGCCTCGTCCACGCCAACCGGAACATCAACCTGAAGGTCCGCAAAGGCACCATTCACGGTATCATCGGCGAGAACGGCGCCGGAAAATCCACCCTCATGTCGATCCTCTACGGCTTCTACCAGGCCGACCACGGCGACATCGTGATCAACGGGCAGACGGCCGATATCCGCGACCCCAACGCCGCCATCGCGGCCGGCATCGGCATGGTGCACCAGCACTTCATGCTGGTCGAGAACTTCACCGTGCTGGAGAACATCATGCTCGGCGCGGAGGAGAGCCAGATCCTCAATGCCGGCATCACCAAGGCACGCGCCGAGTTGAAGCGGCTGGAGAAGGAATATGCGCTGGAGGTCGATCCCGACGCAGTGATCGAGGAACTGCCGGTCGGCATCCAGCAGCGCGTGGAAATCCTCAAGGCCCTCTACCGCAAGGCCGACATCCTCATCCTCGACGAGCCGACGGGCGTGCTCACGCCGGCCGAGGCCGACCATCTCTTCCGCATCCTCCAGCAATTGAAGGAGCAGGGAAAGACGGTCCTCCTCATCACCCACAAGCTGCGCGAGATCATGGCGATCACCGACGAAGTCTCCGTCATGCGCCGCGGCGAGATGGTGGCGACGCGCACGACGAAGGAAACCTCCGTCGAGGAACTGGCCGAGCTGATGGTCGGCCGCCGCGTGCTCCTGCGCGTCGAGAAAGGCGAGGCCAGGCCCGCCGACGTCAAGCTCTCGGTGAAGAACCTCACCGTGCGCGACAGCCGCGGCGTCACCATGGTCGACGACGTCTCCTTCGATATCCGCGCCGGCGAGATCGTCGGCATCGCCGGCGTTGCAGGCAACGGCCAGTCGGAGCTGCTGGAGGCGATCTCCGGCATCCGCCGCGCCCGGGCCGGCACCGTGCTGCTCAATGGCAGCCCCATCGACGTGACAGGCAATGCCGATCCGGCGGAACTGCGCAAGCGGGGCCTCGCCCATGTGCCGGAAGACCGCCACCATGTCGGCCTCGTCCTGAAGTTCGACGAGAGCGAGAATGCCATCCTCGGCTATCACGACGATCCGAAATACCGGAAGGGCCTGCTGCTCGACATCGACGCAATCCGCGCCGAGGCGGAGGAGAAGATCGCCGCCTACGATATCCGCCCGCCGAACCCGCGGCTGAAGACCGCCAATTTTTCCGGCGGCAACCAGCAGAAGATCGTGCTGGCGCGCGAGATGGAGCGTGGGCCCGACGTGCTGATCATCGGCCAGCCGACGCGCGGCGTCGATGTCGGCGCCATCGAATTCATCCACAGGCGCATCATCGAGATGCGCGACCAGGGCAAAGCCGTGCTGCTCGTCTCCGTCGAGCTCGACGAGATCCGCGCGCTGTCCGACCGTATCCTGGTGATGTTCGCCGGCCGCGTCGTCGGCGAGCGCGCCCCCGATGCCTCTGAAGGAGAACTCGGCCTGTTGATGGCCGGCGTGGAAGGCTCGAAGGAGGCCGCCGAATGAGTGTTCCCTATGCGAAGCTGCCGGCCTGGGCGGAATATGGCCTCATTCCGCTGGTCAACCTCGCCGTCGCCTTCCTGATTTCCGGCCTCGTCGTGCTGATCGTCGGCGAGAGCCCGCTGCAGGCCGCCTACCACATGGTCAACGGCGCCTTCGGCCGCGGCGAATATATCGGCTTCACGCTCTATTATACGACGACCTTCATCTTCACCGGCCTTGCCGTGGCGGTCGCCTTCCATTGCGGCCTCTTCAATATCGGCGGCGAGGGGCAGGCCTATATCGGCGGCATCGGCGTGACGCTGGCCTGCCTTGCCTTCGACCATACGCTGCCCTGGTATCTGCTCTTCCCCATCGCCATTGCCGGCGCCGCCTTCTTCGGCGCACTCTGGGCGCTGATCCCCGGCTGGCTGCAGGCCAAGCGCGGCAGCCATATCGTCATCACGACGATCATGTTCAACTTCATCGCCGCGAGCCTGATGAACTACCTGCTCAACAAGGTGTTCAAGCCGCTCGGCTCCATGTCGCTCGAAACCCGCACCTTCGAAGCGGGCGGGCAGCTTCCCAAGCTCGACTGGCTGATGAATATCTTCGGGCTTTCCGTCGGCACCGCGCCGTTCAACATCTCCTTCCTGCTGGCGCTTGTCGCCGCCTTCGGCGTCTGGGTGCTGATCTGGCGCACGAAGCTCGGCTACGAGATGCGCACCATGGGCCACAGCCCCGCCGCCGCGCGCTATGCCGGCATCAAGGAATCGCGGATCATCATCATCACCATGATGATCTCCGGCGGCCTAGCCGGCATGATGGCGCTGAACCCGATCATGGGCGAGCAGTTCCGCATGCAGCTCGATTTCGTGCAGGGCGCCGGCTTCGTCGGCATTGCCGTGGCGCTGATGGGCCGCTCGCATCCGGCGGGCATCATTCCCGCCGCCCTCCTCTTCGGCATGCTCTACCAGGGCGGGGCGGAGATCTCCTTCGAGATGCCCTCCATCTCCCGCGACATGATCGTCATCATCCAGGGCCTCGTGATCCTCTTCGCCGGCGCGCTCGAGCACATGTTCCGTCCGGCCATCACGCGGATCATCCTCGGCCTCTCGCCGAAGACGCGCGACGTCGCCGCCACCAAGGGAGCCTGATCGCCATGGATTTCTTTCAGGTCATCATCGAGCTGGCACAATCGACCGTCCGCCTTTCGACGCCGCTGATCCTCGCAGCGCTTGCCGGCCTCTTCACCGAGCGGGCCGGCGTCTTCGACATCGGCCTCGAAGGCAAGATGCTGGGCGCGGCCTTCGCCGCGGGCACCGTCTCCTATCTTACCCAATCGGTGGCGATGGGGCTTTCGGCCGCCATCCTCATTTCCGTGCTGCTCTCGCTGGTGCACGGCTATGCCTCGATCACCCAGCGCGGCAGCCAGATCGTCTCGGGCGTCGCCATCAATTTCGTCGTCGCCGGCGCCACCGTCATCCTCGGCCAGGCCTGGTTCGGCCAGGGCGGGCGCACGCCGGCGCTTTCCGACAGCGGCCGCTTCGGCACGATCAGACTGCCCTTCGCGGATGCCGTCCGCGACGTGCCGATCCTCGGCCCGATCTATTCGGGCCTGCTTTCCGGCCATTCGCCGCTCACCTGGCTCGCCTTCCTGATGGTGCCGGTGAGCTGGTGGATCCTCTATCGCACGCGCTTCGGCCTTCGCCTGCGCGCCGTCGGCGAGAATCCGAGCGCGGTCGACACGGCCGGCATCTCGGTGCTCTGGCTGCGCTACCGCGCCGTCATCTGCTGCGGCATCCTGTGCGGCATTGCCGGCGCCTACCTGTCGCTGGCCGCCAATGCCGGCTTCACCAAGGGCATGACGGCGGGCAAGGGCTATATCGCGCTCGCCGCCCTCATCTTTGCCAAGTGGCGGCCGAAGAATATCCTCTTCGCCTGCCTGCTCTTCGGCTTCCTCGACGCCTTCGCCATCCGCTACCAGGGCTATGCCTTCCTGCTGATCGGCAAGGTGCCGGTGCAGCTCATGCAGGCGCTGCCCTATATCCTGACGGTGATCCTGCTCGCAGGCTTCATCGGCAAGGCCATTCCGCCCAAGGCCGGCGGCGTGCCCTACGTCAAGGAGCGATGAAATGTCCCACGACCTCTTCGAGGCGGCGCGCGCGGCCATGCGCCTCGCCTATGCGCCCTATTCCAAGTTCCCGGTCGGCGCGGCGATCCGCGCCGAGGACGGCAAGATCTATGCCGGCGCCAATATCGAGAACATCTCCTTCCCGCAGGGCTGGTGCGCCGAGCCGACGGCGATCAGCCAGATGATCATGGCCGGCAACAGGAAGATCGTCGAGATGGCGGTGATCGCGGAAAAGCTGCCGCTCTGCCCGCCCTGTGGCGGTTGCCGGCAGAAGATCGCGGAATTCGCCGCGGCGAAGACGCCGATCTATCTGTGCGACGAGACCGGCGTGAAGAAGACCATGACCATGGAAGACCTGCTGCCGCACGGCTTTGCGACGGACACGATCGGATGAGCGCGGCAACGACCGACCTCCTGATCTCCCGCCTCGGCGGCGTCGCGCCGCGCTACGGCATCGTGCTCGGCTCGGGCCTCGGCAAGCTGGTAGAGGCCGTGCGCGATCCGTTGCGCATCCCCTATTCGGATCTGCCGAGCTTTCCGCAGAGCAGCGTCTCCGGCCATGCCGGCGAAATGGTCATCGGCTTTCTCGGCGCGGTGCCGGTCGTCATGCTGTCCGGCCGGGTGCACTATTACGAGCGGGGCGACGCCAATGCCATGCGCACGCCCATCGAGGTGCTGAAGGGGCTCGGCGTCACCTCGCTGATCCTCACCAATTCGGCAGGCTCGCTGCGCGAGGACATGCCGCCCGGCTCGGTGATGCGCATTTCCGACCACATCAATTTTTCCGGTACCAACCCGCTGATCGGTCTCGAAAGCGACGACCGCTTCGTCGGCATGACGAATGCCTATGACGCGGACCTTGCCGCGCGCATGGAGGCGGCGGCGGCGAAGCTCGACATCCCGCTTTCGAGCGGCGTCTACATGTGGTTCTCCGGGCCGAGCTTCGAGACGCCGGCGGAGATCCGCATGGCCCGCGTCCTCGGCGCGGATGCCGTCGGCATGTCGACCGTGCCGGAGGTGCTGATCGCACGGCATATCGGCCTCAGGGTCGCGGCCGCCTCGGTCATCACCAATTTCGGCGCCGGCATGACGGGCGCCGAGCTCAGCCATCACGAAACCAAGGACATGGCCCCGATCGGCGGAAAGCGGCTTGCCGCCATCCTCGCCGGGATGATCGCGGGCGGAGACGACGACCATGCATGAGGATACGGCGAAGGCAGCCCTTTCGCTGCTCGACCTGACCGACCTGACCGACACCTGCGACGAAGCCGCCATCGAGACGCTCTGCGCGAAGGCACAGACGCCGTTCGGCCCGGTTGCCGCCATCTGCATCTGGCCGCGCTTCGTGGCGCAGGCGCGCGGCATCCTCGGCGCCGGCCATGCGGTGAAGATCGCGACCGTCGTCAATTTCCCCTCCGGCGACTTGCCGGTCGCCACCGTCGTCGCCGGGATGCGGCAGGCGATCGCCGACGGCGCGGACGAGATCGACCTCGTCATTCCCTATCGCGACTTCATTGCCGGCGACGAAGAGGCCGTGACGGAAATGGTGGCGGCCGTAAGAGCCGCCTGCCCGCCGCCCGTTCTTCTCAAGACAATTCTTGAAACCGGGGAACTGAAGGACCCGGCCCTGATCCGCGAGGCTTCCGACCTTGCCATCGCCGCCGGCAGCGACTTCATCAAGACCTCCACCGGCAAGGCGGCCGTGAATGCCACGTTGCCGGCCGCCGGGATCATGCTGAACGCCATCAAATCGAGCGGCAAGCCGGTCGGCTTCAAGCCGGCGGGCGGCGTGCGCACCGTGGCGGATGCGGGTGACTATCTCGCACTCGCCGCCGCGATCTTGGGAGAAAGCTGGGCGACGCCGAAAACCTTCCGCTTCGGCGCCTCCGGCCTCCTCGACGACATTCTCGCCGTGCTCGGCGGTCGGCCCGCGCCGGCGGCGCCTGCGAGCTACTGAGATGCTGCCGCAGGAGACGATCCGCCGCAAACGCAACGGCGAGCCGCTCTCCCGCGAGGAGATCGCCGGCTTCGTCGCAGGCATCACGGATGGCAGCGTCTCCGAGGGGCAGGTCGCGGCCTTCGCCATGGCGGTCTGGTTCAAGGGCATGGCGCGCGAGGAGACCGTGTCGCTGACGCTTGCGATGCGCGATTCGGGCGACGTGCTCGACTGGTCCGGCATCGACCGGCCGATTGCCGACAAGCATTCCACCGGCGGCGTCGGCGACAATGTCTCGCTGATGCTGGCGCCCATCGCGGCGGCCTGCGGCCTTGCCGTGCCGATGATCTCCGGCCGCGGCCTCGGCCATACCGGCGGCACGCTCGACAAGCTGGAATCGATCCCCGGCTACACGATCATGCCGACCGCCGAGCGCTTCCGCCGCACGGTGAAGGATATCGGCTGCGCGATCATCGGCCAGACGGCGGCGCTCGCGCCGGCCGACAAGCGCATCTATGCCATCCGCGACGTGACGGCGACGGTCGATTCCGTGCCGCTGATCACCGCCTCCATCCTTTCCAAGAAGCTCGCGGCGGGTCTCCAGTCGCTGGTTCTCGACGTCAAGGTCGGCAACGGCGCCTTCATGACGGATGCGGCGGAGGCAGAGACGCTCGCCCGCTCGCTGGTCGAGGTGGCGAACGGCGCCGGCGTCAGGACCGCCGCGCTTATCACCGACATGAACCAGCCGCTGGCGGATGCCGCCGGCAATGCGGTGGAGATCGCCAATTGCATCGCCTTTCTCAAGGGCGGGAAGGCCGGGACAAGGCTGGAGCGCGTCGTCCTCGCCTTCGCCGCGGAAATGCTGGTGCTCTCGGGACTGGAGACGGACCTTGCCACCGCAGAGGGGAAGGCGGCCGGAGCGCTCGCAAGCGGCGCGGCGGCGGAAACCTTCGGCCGAATGGTGCACGCGCTGGGCGGGCCGGCCGATATCATGGAAAGACCGGACGCCCACCTGGCGTCGGCCCCGGTCATCCGCCCTGTCGTCGTCGCCGCGCAAGCCGGCTATCTTTCCGCCTGCGATACGCGCGGCATCGGCCTTGCCGTCATCGAGCTCGGCGGCGGGCGTAGCCGGCCCGACGACGCGGTCGACCACCGCGTCGGCTTCGACCGGCTACGCCCGCTCGGAACGAAGGTGGAAAAGGGTGAGGAGATCGGCCGCGTCCATGCGGCGAGCGCGGCCGATGCGGCCCGGGCCGCCGAACGGCTTGCCGGCCTCTATCGGATCACGCCGGACGCCCCGGCGGCACTGCCCGAAATACGCACGCGCATCAGCGCGTGAGGTGCAGCCGGCCGTCCTCGACCTTGTAGGAGGCGAGGCCCTTCAGGAAGCTCATGCCGATCAGCGTGCCGGAGAGCGCCTTGTCGTCCAGCACCATCGCGCCGACATTCTCGATCCTCACCGGGCCGATCTCGATCCGGTCGAGGCGGACATAGGCGGCGCGCGCCTTGCCGTTGGCGGTTTCCACGGCATAGCGGAAATCGAGATTCGCCTTGTCGATGCCGATACGCTGGGCCGTCGAGACATTGAGGGCGACCATGCTGGCGCCCGTATCGACCATGCCCTCTTCCTTGCGACCGTTGATGGAGAACAGGCCGGTGAAATGGCCGTTCGCATCGGCGCCGATCACCGCGCTGCGGTTGCCGGTGTAGCGCGCCGCGTCGGCCGCCGGCACGGATGCCTTCTCGACCTGCGCCGGCGAAGCGGTTGCGCTCTGGTCGAGATAGCGGGTCGCAAGACCGGGCACGAAGGTGGCGGCGGCGATGGCCGAACCGACGAGAAGTACGAGGCTGCGAACGAACATGGGACGGTCTCCGGAAGGATCTGTCCCGAAATAGCACGCCACCGGCTAACGGGCGGCAAAAGGCGCGCCAAAGGGCGCCCCTCTCCACGATCTTTCGCCGGCTTGGTAAACGACTGGTTAATCAGCCACGCTGCTCGCGCAGGAAGGTCATCAGCGATTTTCCGGCATCGAGGATGTGGTCCCGCGTCAGGCGCGAGGCGAGATCGGCATCGCCCTTCCCGCAGGCGGCGAGGATCGCCTCATGCTCGCGGCCGGCACGAGGCACGCCGTTGGTGAAGGTGAGCTGGGCGCGCAGGTAGCGGTCGATGCGGTCGAGCGAGGAGCGCACGTTCTGCAGATAATAGGGGCGCTGCGAAGCTTCGTAGAGCGTGTAGTGGAAAAGCCGGTTGATCTCGCCCCAGCGGTGCGGGTCCGTTTCCCGGTCGAACTCGCTGCAATATTGCGCAGCCTTCTCCAGCGTTTCCCGGTCGAGATTAGGCACGGCGAGGCGCATGACCTCGGCCTCGATCAGCGCGCGGAACTCGAAGATCTCGGCGATCTCCTCGATGGAGAGACCGGCGACGACGGCGCCCTTGTAGCGCTGGGTGGTGATGAGGCCGTGCTGCTCCAGCCGGGACAGCGCCTCGCGCACGGGAATGCGGCTGGTGTTGAACATCCGCGCAAGCTCTTCCTGGCGCAGGCTCTCGCCCTCGACAATCTCCCCCTCGATGATCGCCCTGCGCAGGGCCTCGTAGACGATGTCGGCGGCCGAAGCGGCCTGCCGGACATCGACGGCAGAAAATTTCATCACATCCCACCCCGATGAATTGAGGTTACGGTCATAGGTCGAAACCGGAAACGGAGCAACAGAACGGCTTTGTTCCGCAGCCGGCAGAAACCGCATTGTACATTGGATCCAATTTTTCTATGAAGGAGCGAATGCGCCGCAGGCACCCCTCCCGGCGCGCAACAACCGCGAACCGGAGAGAATGCCATGCGCAGCAGCAAGGTCATCCATATCGTTTCCTGCCACGCCGAGGGCGAGGTGGGCGACGTCATCGTCGGCGGCGTCGCCCCGCCGCCCGGCAAGACGCTGTGGGAGCAGCGCAAGTTCATCGCCGAGGACAAGACCCTGCGCAACTTCGTGCTGAACGAGCCGCGCGGCGGCGTCTTCCGCCACATCAACCTCCTCGTGCCGCCGAAGGACCCGCGCGCCACGATGGGCTTCATCATCATGGAGCCGGAGGACACGCCGCCGATGTCCGGCTCCAACTCGATCTGCGTTTCCACCGTGCTGCTCGACAGCGGTATCGTGCCGATGGTCGAGCCGGAGACCCATATGGTGCTGGAAGCGCCGGGCGGGCTCGTCAATGTCGTCGCCGCCTGCCGCAACGGCAAGGCCGAGCGCATCACCGTCACGAACGTGCCGTCCTTTGCCGACAAGCTGGATGCGAAGCTGGAAGTGGAAGGCCTCGGCACGCTCACCGTGGACACCGCCTATGGCGGCGACAGCTTCGTCTTCGCCGATGCGCGTGCGCTCGGCTTTGCCGTGACGCCGGACGAGGCGCGGGAACTGGCCGAAACCGGCATCCGCATCACCAAGGCCGCCAACGAGCAGCTCGGCTTCACCCATCCGGAAAACCCGGAATGGAACCACATCTCCTTCTGCCAACTCACGCTGCCGGTGGAAGAGCGCGACGGCGCGCTGCATGGCCGCAACACGGTGGTCATCCAGCCGGCCAAGCTCGACCGCTCGCCCACCGGCACCGGCTGCTCGGCCCGTATGGCGCTGCTGCATGCCCGCGGCCAGATCAAGGTCGGCCAGTCCTTCTCCGGCTATTCGATCATCGATTCGCGCTTCGACTGCCGCATCGTCGGCGAGACCACCGTCGGCGGCCGCCCGGCCATCGTGCCGGAAATCTCCGGCCACGCCTGGATCACCGGCACCAGCCAGGTGATGCTCGATCCCGACGATCCGTGGCCTGCCGGCTACCGCCTCGCCGACACCTGGCCGCGCAAGCAGTAACGGCCGATGCGGCCGGCCGGAAAATAAATCCGGCGCGGCTTCTCCCGTCCAGGCCGGAGCTACCCCCTATGGAGTCCGGCATTGTCCCCTCCCTTTCTCCCCCGCAGGGAGAAGGAAACGTCGGAGCCAGCAGAATGGCTTTGACCTTTCCGCACAATCGCGATAATCACCAAGTCATCTGATGACTTGGTGATTATCCATGCAATCCCTCAACAAGACCAATCTCGCCGACACGGCGGCCGAGGCGATCCGCGCCGAAATCCTCGGCAGCCGCTGGGCCGTCGGCGACAAGCTGCCGAACGAGGCGACGCTTTCGGCGATGCTCTCCGTCAGCCGCAGCACCGTGCGCGAGGCGGTGCGTGTCCTCGTTTCGCAGGGCATTCTGGAGACGCGGCAGGGCTCCGGCACCTATGTGCTGTCCGCCGCCGACACGACGCGCCCGCTCGCCATGGCGCGCCATGCCGGGCTTCGCGACCAGTTCGAGGCGCGGCTGGCGCTCGATGCGGAAGCGGCGCGGCTTGCCGCGCTTCGCCGCACGCCGGCCGTCGTCGCTCACCTGCGCACCCTCCTTGCCGCGCGCGGCAATTCCGACGGCGGTGACAGGGCGGGTTTCATCGCCCGCGACCTTGCCTTCCACCAGGCCGTGATCGCCGCCTCGCAGAATGCGGTGCTGATCGGCATGTACGACTTCTTCTCCACGCTGCTCGCCGAAACCATCGAGGCGAGCCTTGGCGAAGACCTGCCCGAACCCGACATGGCGGCGCATGCCGCCATCATCGACGCCATCGAAAGCGGCAATCCGGACGCGGCGGATGCCGCCGTGCGCCGCTTCATGGCTCCCATCCTTTCATCTCTCGACCGGTTGCTGCTTTCATGACCCATCCCCTCCCCGACGATCCCGGCTCCATCGACCTGATCGACGCCGAAGCCGACAGCGTGCCCGCACCCGAGCCGCACCGTCCGCCAAGTTCGGCGGCGCGCTTCCTGCTCGGCGCCAGCCTCGTGTTGATCGCCTTCAACCTGCGGCCGGTCTTTTCCAGCGCCTCGGCGCTGCTGCCGGAGATCCGCGACGTGCTCGGCCTTTCGCCGACCGGCGCCAGCCTGCTGACGACGCTGCCCGTGGTCTGCCTCGGCCTGTTCTCGCCGCTCGCCCCGCGCCTTGCCCAGCGCTACGGCACCGAGCGCACCCTGCTCGGCGTCGTCGTCATCCTCGCGCTCGGCACGGCGCTGCGCGGCCTTTCCTCCATTCCGCTGCTGTTTCTCGGCACGGCGCTGGCCGGCGGCTGCATCGCCGTCGGCAACGTGCTGCTGCCCGGCCTCGTCAAGCGCGACTTCCCGGACCGGGCGGCGCTGATGACCGGCTGCTACACGATGGCGCTCTGCGCGGGCGCGGCAAGCGCCGCCGGCCTGACGCTGCCCGTCGAACACGCGCTCGGCGGCTCGCTCGACGGGGCACTGGCGATCTGGGCGCTGCCGGCGCTGCTGGTGGCGCTGCTCTGGCTGCCGCAGGTCCTTGCCAGCCGCCGGCAGGTCAAGCGCACCGGCTTCCGGGTAGAGGGCCTGTGGCGCGACCGGCTCGCCTGGCACGTCACGCTCTTCATGGGCCTGCAATCGGCGCTCGCCTATTGCGTCTTCGGCTGGCTGGTGCCGATCCTGCGCGAACGGGGGCTGGACGGCGTGACCGCCGGGGCCATCGTCTCCGTCTCCGTCATGGTGCAGGCGGCCTCCTGCCTCGTCGCGCCGCATCTTGCCGTGCGCGGCAAGGACCAGCGGCTGATCAACGTCACGCTCTGCGGCTTCGCGGTCGTCGCGCTTCTCGGCCTGCTCTTCGCGCCGCTTTCCACCGTCTGGTTCTGGGCCGTGCTGCAGGGCATCGGCCAGGGCGGGCTGATCGCGGTGGCGATGACCGTCATCGTACTGCGCACGCGCGATTCGCACATGGCGGCGCATCTTTCCGGCATGGCGCAGTGCGTCGGCTACCTGCTTGCCGCCATCGGCCCGTTGATCGTCGGCCTCATCCGTGGCTGGACGGGCAGTTTCGGCTGGAGCGCGGTGCTCATCGTGCTGCTCGGCATCGGCGCGGCGATCAACGGCTGGTTCGCCGGGCGGGCGCTCTACGTCAATGCCCGCACGGTGGAAACGTCCGCCTGAGGGCGGACGGCGCCCGCTTCGGTGACGATCAGGTCCATCGGGATGTCGTGCATCTGCGGATAGATCGTCGGGACTCTCGCCGCGCTGTAGCCGACGCCGATGACGCGCGGGCGGGCCGGAAGGGAAGCGAGCGTGCGATCAAAGAAGCCGCCGCCATAGCCGAGCCGGTAGCAGGTGGGGTCAAAGCCGACCACGGGGGCGATCACGACATCCGGCATGCAGGGCCGCTGCTCCGCCGGGATGGGAATATTCCAGACGCCGCGTGCCAAAGCCTCGCCGGCCTGCCAGAGATGGAACGCCAACGGCCGGCCCTTTTCGACCACGACGGGCAGGGCGGTGCGCCCGCCGCGGCGGGCGATCTCTTCCATGAAGGGGCGAAGGTCCGGCTCACCGCGAAACGGCCAGTAGGCGCTGACGATGCGTCCCTCGACATCGCCGATTTCCGCGAGCACCCCGGCGGCGATGGCCTCTGTCCAGCCGGCCCGCGTCTCGGCGGGCACCTCGAGGCGCGCGGCGATCAGCCGTTCCCGCTCGGCCTTGCGCCAGCGGTTGACGTCCGTCCAGGCCTGCAGGTCGAGCGGTCCCGGCAGGCCGGAATAGGCCGGGTCGACCTCGTGCAGGAAACAGGCCGGGGATGCAAAGCTGCCGGGCGTATCGTCATCGGCCATCGCGCCTCTCCTCAGCAGGCCGAAAGGCCCGCCTCGAGCCCGGCCAGAAGATCATCGACATGTTCGAGCCCGACGGAAAGCCGGAGCAGCCCGTCGCCTATACCGGCCCGGGCCCGGGCGTCAGCGCCCATGTCGACATGGGTCATGGTCGCCGGATGCGCCACGAGGCTTTCGACCCCGCCGAGCGATTCGGCCAGCGTGAAGACCCGGACCGCCCGCACGAAGCGCCGCACCGCCGGCTCGCCGCCGGCAAGCTCGAAGCTCATCATGGCACCGAAACCCTGCTGCTGTCTTGCGGCAAGCGCGTGATCGGGGTGATCGGCAAGGCCGGGATAGTGCACGCGGGCGACGGCGGGATGGGCGACGAGCCGTTCGGCGATCGCCATCGCGTTTCTCTCCTGCCCCGCCATGCGGGCGAAAAGCGTGCGAAGGCCGCGCAGGGTCAGCCAGGAATCGAAGGGCGCGGCGATGGCCCCGGTGACATTGGCCCAGTGGCGCAGCGCCCGGGCCTCCTCGGCATCCGCAGCGATCACCGCGCCGGCGATGACGTCGGAATGGCCGTTGAGGAACTTCGTCGTCGAATGCAGCACATAATCCGCGCCGAGCGACAGCGGCTTTTGCAGGGCCGGCGACAGGAAGGTGTTGTCGACCGCGACGCGCGCGCCCGCGGCCTTGGCAAAGGCGGAAAGGGCCGCGATATCCACGACGCGCATCAGCGGATTGCTCGGCGTCTCGATCAGCACCAGCGCCGGATGGTCCCAGAGCCGCGTCTTGAAGGCTTCCATGTCCGACTGGTCGACCAGCCGCAGCCGGATCTGGCCGAGCTCAGCACGCGCCTTCAGGAGCCGCATCGTGCCGCCATAGCAATCGTGCGGCGCAAGGACGAGGCTGCCGACGGGAAGCCGGCCGATGAGAAGATCGACGGCGGCCATGCCGCTCGGCGTCAGCACCGCGCCTGCGCCGCCTTCCAGCTTGGTGATCGCCTCGGCCAGCAGATCGCGCGTCGGATTGCCGACGCGGCCGTAATCATAGGCGCGCGGCGTGTCGAAATCGGCGAACTGGTAGGTGCTGGAAAGATAGAGCGGCGGCGCGATCGCGCCGAAGGCGGTATCGCTCGCAACGCCATGCGCCGCGGCAACGGTTTCCGGTTGAACTTCGACTGCCGTTCGCTCGGACATCGATGCTGCTCCTCATGTTGAAGGAGAAAAATGGCGGCGATGCCGACCCCTGACAAATGAATTTTATTGCCGTTTGACCGCAAGAAAATTGCAGTCAAGCGCATACGTCACGGATTTTCCCTCAGGAAGTCGGCAAGCACGGCCGCGTGGTTGAATTCGCGGTTGCGCGAGCCGTAGAGCAGCGTGACGGGGCCGGCTGCGACATGTTCGCGCAGGGCCGCCACCGCCGGATTATCGGCAAGCTCCTCGCGGTAGCGCTTCTGGAATTCGGCCCAGCGTTCCGGCCTGTGGTCGAACCACTTGCGCAAGGCGGGCGTCGGCGCGACGTCCTTCATCCACTCGTCGAACGCCGCCTTCTCCCTGGAAAGGCCGCGCGGCCAGAGCCGGTCGACCAAGATGCGCTCACCGTCATCGGGGCCGGGCTCGTCATAGACGCGCTTGATGTGCAGGAACATGGCTAACCGCCCTTTCCGCCGCGCACCGTGCACTGAAGGTCGGAAAGCAGCCCGTCCTTCAGGCCGTAGACCCAGCCGTGAATGGATACGTCCCGCCCGGCCTGCCACGCCGCCTGGAGGGTCGGCGTGCGGGCGAGGCGCTCGACCTGCGCGGCGACCGAGGCCTCGCAGAGCCGGTCGAGGTCGGCATCGCTCCAGCTTCCGCATTCCCGGCATTCGAAGCGCCGGTCCGCCACGTCGCGCACCGGCTGGAGCCAATGGTCGATCAGCCCGAAGCGCTCGCCGCTGACCGCCGCGCGGATGCCGCCGCAGCCATAGTGCCCGCAGATGATGATGTGCTTCACGCCGAGCTGGTGCACGGCATATTCGACCACCGACAGCATGTTGAGGTCGGCGGGATGGATGAGGTTGGCGACATTGCGATGCACGAAGACCTCGCCCGGCTCCAGCCCGGCGATCACATTGGCCGGCACGCGGCTGTCTGAACAGCCGATCCAGAGATATTCCGGCTGCTGCAGGTTGGAGAGGCGGTCGAAATAGTCGGCCCGCTCCGCCTTGCGCTCGGCGCACCACGCTCTGTTCCTGACGAAAAGGTCCTCGATCATGCTCTGCCTTTCTTTCGGGGGGATCGGCCGCGATCTTTCGCCCATAGCTGGCTTCTGTCAAACCGGCAGGGCGTCGCAGGGGCGGCGCTTGACTTGCCCCTGCCCTCACCCCATCATAAGGGCATGATGACGACGCACGACCTCGCCCGATTTCTGAAACGGTTGTTTCCTCTCGCAGGATACTAGCCCCTCGGCTTGGTCGCGTCGCGCCCCGGCCGTGGGGCGATAGCGGTTCCGTGATTTTCGAGAACCGCGCCGAAATAGCGCGACATCATTTTCCAGTTTTCTTCACTCCTGCGAGCCCTCCGGGCCGCACGGACCCGTGCGAGGCCACCATGACCGCCACCAAGACCAAGGGCCGCCGGCCCTCCATCACCATCGCCCGTTCCGAGCACGCGCGTCTTTCCAACCTCGCCGACATGCTGGCCGAGCGCGATCCGCACGCTGCCGAGCAGCTTGCCGCCGAGCTCGACCGGGCGAAGGTCGTAGACGACGCCCGCATGGCGCCGGGCGTCATGCGCATCGGCTCGACCGCCGAATTCCAGATCGACGACGAGGCGCCGCAGACCGCCGAGCTCGTCTTCCCGAAGGATGCCGACATTTCGCGCCAGCGTATTTCCGTGCTGACGCCGGTCGGCGCCGCCCTTCTCGGCCTTTCCGCCGGTCAGTCCATCGAATGGGCCGCCCGGGACGGGCGCGTGCGCCGTCTCAATGTCATCGCCGTCCATGCCGGCGCGCCGGACACGGCCCGCGCCTCGTAAGGCCCTTCGCCATGAAGTTCCTGTCCTTTTCCCAGTCCGGGCGCATCGGAGGTTGCCTCGTCGCAGGATCGTGACCCCCTGCGCCGCATGCGCGGCCAGGGGGCGTCTCCACCATGAAAGAGGACACCCCGCACAAACGCGGGCAGGATGGAGAATGACGATGGGACGGGATCCCGGATTGCTCACGGCGCGGGACGGCTATGTGCTGGAAAAGCTGCTGCACGACCGGCCGCCGCTGACGGACGAATGGTTCAGGCTGCTGAAGCGCAAGCTTTCGCTGGGACGCCTGCCGCTGGATGCCCCGCTGCCGGCGGGGCTTGCGACGGTCGATGCGCGCATCACCTTCCGCTGCGCCAGCGGGCTGACCGACAGCCGCACGCTCTGCCTGCCGCGCGTCTATGCGCCGGGCAGCGCCTTCCTGCCCGTCACCACCTTCTACGGCCTTGCCCTCCTCGGGCTACGCGAGGGCGAAACGATCCATTTCGACCGGCCGGAAGAGCGGCGCGACTGGCTGGTGCTGGAAAAGGTGCACTATCAGCCGGCCGCCGCGGAGATACCCGACCTTACGCCCGACGCCCGGCCGGCGTTCCGGCTCGTTGCGGGCGGGCTTGCGGGGCGAGGCTTCGTCGCCGCCAACGAAAACGGCCCCGGACCGGGTCCGGGGCCGTCGGCTGCATGAGGCCGGAAGGCCAGAGCATTTCCAGCAAAAGTGCGAAGCGTTTTCGCGATTCGGAGAAACGCGAAAACGCTTCGGGCGATCAGATGACGCCCTGGGCGCGCATGGCTTCGGCCACGCGGGTGAAGCCGGCAATGTTGGCGCCGAGCACGTAGTTGCCCTTGGCGCCGTATTCCTCGGCCGTCGCCGCGCAACGGTTGTGGATGCCTTCCATGATCTGCCCGAGACGCGCGCGCGCGGTCTCGAAGCTCCAGCTGTCGCGGCTGGCGTTCTGCTGCATTTCCAGCGCCGAGGTTGCGACGCCGCCGGCATTGGCCGCCTTGCCGGGGCCGAAGAGCACACCCGTCTCCTGGAAGGCGCGCACGGCGTCCGGGGTCGAAGGCATGTTGGCGCCCTCGGCGACGGCGATCACGCCGTTCTTGATCAGCGTGCGGGCATCCTTGCCGGACAGCTCGTTCTGCGTGGCGCAGGGCAGCGCGACGTCGCAGGGCACGTCCCAGATCGAGCCCTTGCCGGTCGGGATGAAATGCGAGCCCTTCTTGACGCGGGCATATTCCGACATGCGCTCGCGGCGCACTTCCTTGATGTCCTTGACGAGATCGAGGTCGATGCCTTCCTCGTCGACGATGTAGCCGCTGCTGTCCGAGCAGGCGACGACCCTGGCGCCATAGGCGATGGCCTGTTCCATGGCGTAGATCGCGACATTGCCCGAACCGGAGACGGTGACGCGCTTGCCGGAGAAGTCGGTGCCCTTGGTGGAGAGCATGGCCTGGGTGAAGTAGACCGCGCCGTAGCCGGTCGCCTCCTTGCGCACCAGCGAGCCGCCGTAGCTGAGGCCCTTGCCGGTGAAGACGCCGGCTTCGAAGCGGTTGGTGAGGCGCTTGTACTGGCCGAACATCCAGCCGATTTCGCGGCCGCTGACGCCGATGTCGCCGGCCGGCACGTCCGTGTGCTCGCCGAGATGGCGGTGCAGCTCGGTCATGAAGGACTGGCAGAAGCGCATGATCTCGAGGTCGGACTTGCCCTTCGGATCGAAGTCCGAGCCGCCCTTGCCGCCACCGATCGGCAGGCCCGTCAGCGCATTCTTGAAGATCTGCTCGAAACCGAGGAACTTGATGATGCCGAGATTGACGGAGGGGTGGAAGCGAAGGCCGCCCTTATAGGGGCCGAGCGCCGAATTGAACTGCACGCGGAAACCGCGGTTGATCTGCACCTGGCCCTTGTCGTCGATCCACGGCACGCGGAAGATGATCTGGCGCTCCGGCTCGCAGATGCGCTCGATCAGCGCGTCCGTCAGGTAGCCGGGGTGCTTGGAGACGACCTGGCCGAGGCTTTCCAGCACTTCGCGCACCGCCTGGTGGAATTCCGGTTCCGCCGGGTTGCGCTGCAGCACCTGGGCAAGGATGGGTTCAAGCTTCTCGTCGACAGTCGCCATGGCGACACTCCTTTCGTCTCTCTCGGTCTTACATTTTCTGAATGGCGCCGCCGCTCTGCCGTGCGGCGGGATGACATCGTGCGGGCATTTTCAGATCCCCTGTCCATGGCCGCCCATCAGGGCGGGCGAGCCGGTCTGGGAAAGGCTCTTTGCGAGCGTGGCCAGAAGATCGGTCTGGGAAATGATGCCGACGACGCGGCGCGCCTCGTCGATCACCACCACGGCGTGGATCATGCCGTCGGTGAGGCGCGGGATAAGGCCGATCGCCCGATCCGAGGGACTTGCCGTCGCGGCCTCGGACACCGGCAGATGGGCGGAGGGCACTATTGCGGCGAGTTCGCGCAGCCCCACCGTGCCGACCAGACGGCCGCCGTCGAGCACCGGCAGCGTGCGGATATCGTGATCGAGGAGGAGCGTGCGCGCCTCGTCGGCGGTGGCTCCCGCCTCGACCGTCACCACGTCGCGGGACATGATGTCGGCGCAGGTGAGCTCGCCGCGCTGGCGAAGCAGCGCCTGCAGCTCGACCTGCCGCAGCAGGGTGTCGAGGTCGGCGCGGCTGATGTCGAGCGTCTCGTTGAGGTTGGCGACGGCGGCGTCGATATCCTCGGTGTTGAAGCCGACGCGGAAGGCGGCCGGCGGGTCGGCCGTCTTGTGCGTATTGACGGGGGCGACCGTCTGGCGGTGCGGATACTGCCGTCCTGAAAGGCGATGGAACACGATGCCGAGGGCGACCAGCATCATCGAATTGAGGGCGACCGGCACCAGCGGGAACCAGAAACCGGCCCGGGTGACCGCCGCCCCGCCGATGACCGCGGTGAGCGCCGCCGCGCCGCCCGGCGGATGCAGCGAGCGGGTGAGCGACATGGCGAGGATCGCAAGCGCCACGGCAAGGCCGATGGCGATGGCCGGATCCTTGACGAGCGTCAGCACCGTCACGCCGACGAAAGCGGAAATCGTGTTGCCGCCGACGATGGACCAGGGCTGGGCCAGCGGACTTGCCGGCACCGCGAAGAGCAGCACGGCCGAGGCGCCGACGGGCGCGACGATCAGCGGCAGGTGGACATCGTTGCCCATGAAATAACCGCAGACGAGGCCGGTGAGGCAAATACCGATCAGGGCCCCGAGGCAGCCGATGAGGCGTTCCTTGAGCGTGGCGCCGGCGAGAATGGGACTGAACAGCCGGAATTTAGACAGAATGCCCGCTTTTCGGGCATCGTGTTGAGATTGGCCCACGATGATCCTGATGTCAGAAAGGCAGTTGATTATTTTCAAGGCTTATGTGCCGATCGCGCCCGTCACGCAAGGGCGCGAGGGGAAGATTCTGCTTTGCCGGAAAAGAAGCGGTGCGAGCCTGCCGCAGGGCAACAAAAAAGCCCGGCAAGGCCGGGCTTTTTGACATATTCCGGAAAATCCGGAACGGGAATTTGGTGCCCAGAAGAGGACTCGAACCTCCACACCCTTTCGAGTACCAGCACCTGAAGCTGGCGCGTCTACCAATTCCGCCATCTGGGCGACGGAGAGCCATGTAGAAGGCCCGCCCGCCGGTGTCAACAGGCTTTTTGAAGTTTTCGCAACAGCTTGGCGAAAAGCTTCGAAAAGCCGCTCAGCGGCTCATCGCCCATTCGCGGATGCGGGCAAGGCCGGCCTCCAGCAGGCGAGCGGCGGCGGTCTCGTCGGCGGCCTCCACGTAGCAGCGCATTTCCGGCGCATTGCCGGAGGGGCGGAAATGGATGACGCTTGCATCCTCCAGCGTCACGCGCAGCCCGTCGATGTCGCTCACCTTCCGGGGCACGCCGATGGGCGCCAGGAACGCAGCGAGCGGGCCGGCGCCCGACCGCAGCTCCGCCATCAGCGCGGCGCTCGTCTCGACCGGAAAATTCTCCAGCCGGTCGCTCGCGGCGGCCGGCAGCGCAAAGCCCACGGCGATCTGCGAGAGCGGGCGTTCTTCGGCCGCCCTCAGCGCCAGCACGGCGAGGATCGGCATCAGGCTGTCGCGGGTCGGCAGCGGCGCGAGCGTTTCGCCGTTCACCGTGAAGGGCGTCGCCGTCAGCGTTCCCCCATTGGCCTCGAACCCCGCAACGGCTTTCCCGCCCGCGGCGACCGCCTCGTTCATCGCGGCGATCACATAAGGCGAGCCGACCTTCGTGCGCAGCACCCTGCCGCCGACCGCGGCCTCGATGCCGGAATTGGAGGTAACGGGGGTCGCCACGACGCTTGCGCCGAGGAAGCGGCTGGCGATGAGGCCGACGAGGTCGCCGCGGATCGGCGCGCCGGTCTCGTCGGCGACGAGCGGCCGGTCGCCGTCGCCGTCGGCAGATACGATCGCATGCAGGCCATACTCCAGCGCCCACTGCTGCAGGAGCGCGACGGTCTCGGCGGAGACGGCCTCGGTATCCACCGGAATGAAGCTCTCCGACCGGCCGAGCGCGACGACATCCGCGCCGTAATAAGCGAGCACCGAGACGAAGAGATCGCGCGCTACCGTGGAATGCTGGTAGACGCCGACGCGAAGGCCGGAGAGGCTGCCCTCCGGCAGAAGCCTGCGGTTGCGCTCGCCATAGAGCGCCATGGCGGCCTCGTGGCGATCCTCCGCGCTTTCCTCAGCGGCGTCGAAGACCGTGCCTTCGGCGCGGATCGCCTCGGCGGCGGCGGTGATCGCCGCCTCGTCCGCCTTGTCGATCTCGCCGTCCGGCCGGTAGAACTTGATGCCATTGCGGTCGGCGGGAATGTGCGAGCCGGTCACCATCAGGCAGGCGGCCCGGCCTTGAAGGCCGAGCAAAGCCAGCGCCGGCGTCGGCAGCACGCCGCAATCGCGCGGAGCAAGGCCCGCCTTGCGCAGCGCGGCGATGGCGATGGCGGAAATGGCGAGGCTGGAGGCGCGAAAGTCGCGACCGACCAGGATCTCGTCGCCCGGCCGGGCAAGGCCCGCCGCCAGGAGATGGCGCGCGAAGGCCGTGGCGTAGAGCGCGCTCGCCGGCCCTTCCAGATCCACCGACAGGCCGCGCAGGCCACTGGTTCCGAATTTCAGGCTCATGCTGTCCTCACGCCTCTTGCGGATCGAAAATCCGGCGATACATCCCCTTCATGCGGGGCCGCGATCATGAATAAAACAAAATGCGTGAACGTAATACAAAACAGGGACGTGACCGGGAAATATCCCGCCAGAAACAGTGAGGATCACATGTCGAAGATTCGAAATCTCGTTTTCGGTTGCGCAATGGGCATCGCCTCCGCAATCGCGCCCATGGGGGCGGCCGAGGCCGCTCCGCTCGCCGTGCCGGCCATGAATGCACAGGCGCAGAACAACGTCACCGAGGCCCAGTTCTGCGTCGGCTATGGCTGCGGCTGGGAACGCCGCCCCTATTACCGGCGTCACCACTACCGGCCCTATTACGGCTATGAGCGGCGCTACTATCGCCCGCGCTACGAGCGCCCACGCTATTATGGCGGCGGGCGGAGCGCGCATGTGCGCTGGTGCCTCAACCGCTACCGCACCTATGACCCGGGCAGCAATCGCTACCATGCGGGCCGCGGCATCTACCGGGTGTGCTATTCGCCCTACCGGTAAGCCATGGGGCCAGATCGGCACCGATGAACGGCGGGCTCCGGCCCGCCGTTTTCGTTTCACGGATGGTCGCTGCCGGCGCGGTCGGTGTGCCCGAGATCGCGCTCCGGCTCGATGATGTCGCGCACGCGCTGCTTCAGCTCCTTCGGGCCGGGAAAGCCGCCGTCCCGCTTGCGCTCCCAGACGAGCGTCTCGCCGACATGAATCTCGAAATTGCCGCCGGTGCCGGGAATGAGCGCCACTTCGCCGAGCGAATCGGAGAAGGTCGACAGCAGCTCCTGGGCCATCCAGCCGGCGCGGAGCAACCAGTTGCACTGGGTGCAATACAATATGGAAACGCGCGGCTTCTGCCCGGACATGCCGATCTCCCTCTTCGATCCGCGCAGCATATAGCAGGAGGCCGCGCTTGGCACGCCGCGCGTGGCGGCCGCTCACGTAAATGTCACCTTAATTTATCAAGTTTTGTCGCGGGACATCTTGCCGCAGCCGGCTTCATCACCGAGAGATGCCGCACTGCAACATTCCGACAGGAGCCTCCATGACCGAGCTTGCCACCAACCGTCCCCGCCTCATCGTTCCCGCGCTGGGCGGTCTCTATGCCGCCTTGCATGACGGCGCCGAAACGATCCTGCGCGTGGCCGCCGGCCTGCTTCTCGCCACCCACGGCTATGGCAAGATCCTCAACCCCTTCGGCGCGAGCGGCATGGTGGAGAGCCTCGGCTTCTATCCGGGCGCCTTCTGGTCGCCGCTGCTTTCGGCGACCGAGTTCTTCGGCGGCATCCTCATCGCGATCGGCCTCTTCACGCGTCCGGCCGCCTTCGCCGCGACGATCGTGCTGGCCGTCACCATCTATTTCCACGGCGTGGTGCAGGGTGAAGGCGTGATGGGCGCCGAGAAATCGATCCTCTGGACGCTCATCCTGTTGTTCTTCGCGATCCGCGGCGCCAACGGCCATTCCGTCGACGCAAAGCTCGGCCGTCAGTTCTGATCGGCCTTACGGAACGGCTACGGCGTTTGCCGCAGCCGTTCCCGGACGAGCGCAAGCAGCGTCTCGCCGTCATAGGGCTTGCGGGCGACGGGAATGACCTCGAAGCCCTCCACACCGCCGGCATGCAGATCGCCGAGGCTGGTGAACAGCAGCGGCACGCGCGCCTCGACCAGCCGTTCGATGCGCCTTGCGGCCGGCGAGGCGTCGAGCGGCACATCGAACAGGCAGAGATCGACATCCGCCAGCGCCGCCGCATCCCATTGGTCGACCTGCTCCGGCCGGAGCAGCGTGATACGGCAATCGAGTGCCAACTTGATCAGATACTCCGCATCGAGCGCGATCAGGAATTCGCGTTCGGCGATCAAGATGTGCGGTAGAGAAGGCTTCATGGCGCCCGCACTCCTATCCATGTGTCATCCATGTGGAGCCGCGAAGGGAGCGGCTCGGGAGGGCGGACTGTGGGCCGGGGGGCAGAGGGTGTCATTTAAATAAGACATAGTGCCTGCGCGATGGAACAAGCGCGCGCGTGCCGCGTTTGCATGGCCAGTCCCGAGAGCGGAGGCACGATGGCGAGCGGAACGGCGGCCAACCAGAAAACCCGATGGCGCACGCCCTGCCAGCAGTGTCCCCTGCGCAGTCTTCCGGATTTCCGCGATTTTTCAGCGAAGGAACTGGAGTTCGTCTCGCAGTTCAAGAGCGGGGAACTGTCTGCCGAGCGTGGCGCGACGATCCTCGTCGAGGGCATGCATAGCGCCCATCTCTTCACCGTGCTCTCCGGCTGGGCGTTCCGCTACAAGCTGCTGCCGGACGGGCGGCGGCAGATCATGAACTATGTGCTGCCCGGCGACCTCATCGGCCTCCAGGGCAGCCTGATGGGGGAGATGGACCACTCCGTCGAGGCGCTGACATCCGTGACGCTCTGTCTCTTCGAGCGCTCCAAGCTGGGACGGCTTTTCGAGCGCCATGCCTCGCTCGCCTACGATCTTACCTGGATCGCGGCGCAGGAGGAAAGCATCCTCGACGAGCACCTGCTCAGCGTCGGGCGGCGCACGGCGCTGGAGCGCACCGCCTATCTCATTTCCTTCCTGCACCAGCGCGCCCACCTATCCGGCATGAGCGGCGGCAAGCGGGTCGTCCCGATCACCCAGCAGCATGTCGCCGACACGCTCGGCCTGTCGCTCGTCCATACGAACAAGACGCTGCGCAAGCTGGCGGACCGCAAGCTGATGCGCTGGCAGGACCGGGGCTGCGAAATCCTCGATCCCGACGGCCTTCTGGCACTGGCTGGGTGGGAGGGGCTGCAGCGTGGACCGCGGCCCTTCATCTGATCGCTAGGCTACATCCCAATGCAGCGGGAACATCGGGTCGAACACCGTCACCGGCCCCGCCCCGGTCTCGATCTTCGCGGGGAAGGCCACGGCCTCCTCGCGCCTGACGAGACGGATCGTCTCCTCGTTCGCCGGCAGGCCGTACCAGGCCGGGCCGTTCAGCGAGGCGAAGGCTTCAAGCCTGTCGAGCGCGCCGTCCTGCTCGAAGACGTGGGCAAGGCAGCTCATCGTGTTGATCGAGGTATAGACGCCGGCGCAGCCGCAGGCGCATTCCTTCAGGGGATCGACATGCGGCGCGCTGTCCGTGCCGAGGAAGAAGCGGCTGTCGCCGGAGGTGGCGGCAGCACGCAGCGCCAGCCGGTGCTCCTCGCGCTTGGCGACGGGCAGGCAGTAGTAATGCGGCTTGATGCCGCCGACGAGGATGGCGTTGCGGTTGATGATCAGGTGGTGCGTGGTGATCGAGCCGGCGAGGTTTTCCTTCGCCGCCTTGATGTAGTCGACGCCGTTCCTCGTCGTCACATGCTCCATGGTTACGCGCAGCTCGGGCAGGCGCTTTCGCAGCGGATCCAGCACCGTCTCGATGAACACCGCCTCGCGGTCGAAGATGTCGACCTCGGGCGTCGTGACCTCGCCATGCACGCAGAGCGTCAGGCCGATCTTTGCCATGCGCTCCAGCACGGGCATCGCCTTATCCATGTCGCGCACGCCGCCATGGGAATTGGTCGTCGCGCCGGCG
The DNA here is from genome assembly GCF_033705735.1 of Shinella zoogloeoides. Classification (NCBI taxonomy): domain Bacteria; kingdom Pseudomonadati; phylum Pseudomonadota; class Alphaproteobacteria; order Hyphomicrobiales; family Rhizobiaceae; genus Shinella; species Shinella zoogloeoides. The sequence continues at coordinate 3,415,709 of NZ_CP131130.1, read as the reverse complement.
GGGTACAGCTTTACAGCGCGGATGAGACCGCTCCTGTAGCCGGCTTCCACATCGTCGGGATTGGTGTGCTCGGTGAGATAGAGCGTCATCAGCGGCTCGAAGCGATCACCCTTCGGCACGGCGGCGAGGATGCGGTCGCGGTAGGCCGTGGCGTCAGCGGTGGTAACGACCGGCGGCACCAGGTTCGGCATGATGATGGCGCGGGCAAAGTGGCGGCTGGTATCGCCGATCACGCCTTCGAGCATGGCGCCGTCGCGCAGGTGCAGGTGCCAGTCGTCAGGCCGGCGGATGGTGATTTCGGTGGTCATCGGCGTGTCTCCAGTCTCTGGAGTTGCGATAGCACCCGGAGAGACGACCGACAATTCCTCAAAAAAGGTCGATATGGAGATCGGCGGGGCGGGAATTCTCCAGGATGCGTTTTCCGTTCGGCAGGTCGTTGCCGTAGAGCTTCCAGCCGATCTGGTCCTCGGGCAGCGCGTAACCCAGCCAGCGCTGGCGCAGCCGCTCCTCCAGCACCGCATAGGGCGGGCCGACGAAAATGGTGAAATCGAAGACGCCGTCGAGCCTGTCCCACGGCGCATCCTTGAAGAGAAGGTAGTTGCCTTCGGCGAGGATGAAGCGCGTTTCCCGCGGGATGGCGCGGGCGGCATTGATGGCGATCTCGCGCGAACGGTCGAAGACCGGCACCAGCACCTCGCCCTCCGCCCGTTTCAGGGCGTGGACGATATCGATGAAGCCGCGGGCATCGAAACTCTCCGGCACGCCCTTGCGCGGCAGCAGGCCCCGCGCGGCGAGGATGCCGTTGTCCATGTGGAAGCCGTCCATCGGCAGGATTTCGGCGCTCTCGCCCTTCGCGACAAGGCCCTCCCGGAGGGCTTCCGCCAGCGTCGACTTGCCGGCCGCGGGCGGGCCGGCGAGGCCGACGAGGAAGCGGCGCGCATCTCCCGCGCGCCGCAGGACTGCATCCACGATCGTGGCAGGCGAAATCATGCTGCAACGGCCTCCGGCACCTTCGCCCCCGTCATGAAGGCGACGGCGTCGGACATGGTGTAGTCCTTGGGATTGATGACGGTCAGTCGGCGGCCGAGGCGGTGGATATGGATTCGGTCCGCCACCTCGAAGACATGCGGCATGTTGTGCGAGATGAGCACGATGGGAATGCCGCGCCGGCGCACGTCGAGGATCAGTTCCAGCACGCGCCGGCTCTCCTTGACGCCGAGCGCCGCCGTCGGCTCGTCGAGGATGATGACCTTGGAGCCGAAGGCAGCAGCGCGGGCCACGGCCACGCCCTGGCGCTGACCGCCAGAGAGCGTTTCCACCGCCTGGTTGATGTTCTGGATCGTCATCAGGCCGAGTTCGGACAGCTTGTCGCGGGCAAACTTCTCCATCGCGCTGCGGTCGAGCTTGCGGAAGACGCTGCCCATGACGCCCGGCGAGCGGATTTCGCGGCCGAGGAACATGTTGTCGGCGATCGAGAGCGCCGGCGAGAGCGCGAGGTTCTGGTAGACGGTCTCGATGCCGGCCTTGCGTGCCTCGATGGGCGAGCGGAAGGTGACGGGCCTGCCTTCGAGCCTGATCTCGCCCTCATCCGGCGTGATGGCGCCGGAAATGGCCTTGATCATCGAGGACTTGCCCGCGCCGTTGTCGCCGATCACGGCGAGGATTTCGCCGGGATAGAGGTCGAAGTCGGCATTGTCGAGGGCGGTAACGCGGCCGTAGCGCTTGACGAGACCGCGTGCGGTGAGAATGGGTTCGAGAGCCATCAGCCTGCTACCTTTCTGATCCACTGGTCGATTGCGACTGCCGAGATGATGAGGACGCCGATCAGGAGATAGGTCCATTGCGGGTCCGTGCCGATGAGGCGAAGGCCGAGCGAGAAGACGCCGACGATGAGCGCCCCGAAGATCATGCCGAGGATGGAGCCGCGCCCGCCGAAGAGGGAGAGGCCGCCGATCACCACGGCCGTGATGGATTCGATATTGGCGAACTGGCCGGCGGTGGGCGAGACCGAACCGATGCGGCCGATGAGCGCCCAGCCGGCGAGCGCGCAGATGAGGCCGGACAGCGTATAGACCGAGACCAGCATGCGCTTGACGTTGACGCCGGCAAGCTCCGCCGCATCGGGGTCGTCGCCGACCGCGTAGACATGGCGGCCCCAGGCGGTGTGGTTGAGCACGTACCAGAGGACGGCGACGAGCAGCACCATCGCGATGACGCCGTAGGTGAAGACGGCGTTGCCGAGCTTCAGGTTGTTGCCGAAGACCTGCAGCAGCGGCGCGTTCGTGGCGATATCCTGCGAGCGGATCGTCTCGTTGGCCGAATAGAGGAAATTCGAGGCGAGGATGATCTGCCACATGCCGAGCGTGACGATGAAGGGCGGCAGCTTCATGCGGGCGACGAGCAGGCCGTTGATGTAGCCGCAGAGCGCGCCGCAGGCGAGGCCGCAGACAACGGCAAGCGCCGGAGGCAGGCCGTAGCGGAAGGTGAACTGGCCCATGACGACGGACGACAGCACCATGATCGCGCCGACCGACAGGTCGATGCCCGCCGTCAGGATGACCAGGGTCTGCGCCGCGCCGACGATGCCGACGATCGCCACCTGCTGGAGGATGAGCGTCAGCGTGAAGGCGGAGAAGAACTTGCCGCCGAGAACGGCGCCGAACACCGCCACCGAGAGCACCAGCACGATCAGCGGCACGGCCGATGGACTGCCGTGCAGGAAATGCTGGAACTTCTGGATGGCCGTCTTGTCGTTCGTATCGAAGGAGGCCACCTGCGTCGAACTGCCGGTGAGCACCTTCTCGAATTCCTGTGATGGCTGCGAGGACTGTACGCCCTGCGAGGCCGCCGTCGTTTCACTCATGATCCTGTTCCTCCCTTCCGTGTGCCGACCGTCGCGGCATTGCCGGATGAAATGATGCACGGACGCATTGCGCGCACCTGCCGCCCGGAAGCGGTCCTCCCCTGCGAATGCGGCCTTGCCGCCATTCGCCCTGAAAGGGTGCCCACGTCTTTTCGCGATTGTCAAAAGAAGGGTGCGTTCGGGGCCGCTTGCCCGGAAATCACCACCCGATCCGTCCGTGGCGGATGGCCGGCCCGGTCATGCCGGGCCGGCGCCGGGGCTTAGCCCCAGCACTTGTCCTTGCCGGCCTTGGTGTCGATGGAATCGACGCCCTCTGCCGGCTTGTCGGTGACGAGCGCGACGCCCGTGTCGAAGAAGTCCTTGCCTTCGGTGGCCTTCGGCTTCTCGCCCGTATCGGCGAACTTCTTGATCGCCTCGATGCCGAGGGCAGCCATCATCAGCGGATATTGCTGCGAGGTCGCGCCGATGACGCCGTCCGCGACATTCTGCACGCCCGGGCAACCGCCGTCGACGGAGACGATCAGCACGTCCTTCTCGCGGCCGACGGCCTTCAGCGCCTCATAGGCGCCGGCGGCGGCCGGCTCGTTGATCGTGTGCACGACGTTGATCGTCGGATCCTTCTGCAGGAGGTTTTCCATGGCGGTGCGGCCGCCTTCCTCGTTGCCGTTGGTCACGTCGTGGCCGACGATGCGCGGATCGTCCTCGTCGCCGATCTTGTTGATGTCCTTCACGTCGATGCCGAAGCCCTTCATGAAGCCCTGGTCGCGCAGGACGTCGACCGACGGCTGGGAGGGCGTCAGGTCGAGGAAGGCGACCTTGGCGTCCTTGGCGGCATCGCCGAGCGTGGCGGCGGCCCATTTGCCGATCAGCTCGCCGGCGAGCAGGTTGTCGGTGGCGAAGGTCATGTCGGCGGCGTCGAGCGGCTCGAGCGGGGTATCGAGGGCGATGACCAGCATGCCGGCGTCACGCGCCTTCTGCACGGAGGGAACGATGCCCTTGGTATCGGATGCGGTGATCAGGATGCCCTTCGCGCCGTCGGCGATGCAGGTCTCGATGGCCGCGACCTGGCTTTCCGAGTCGCCGTCGATCTTGCCGGCATAGGCCTTCAGCGTGACGCCGAGTTCCTTGGCCTTGGCTTCGGCGCCTTCCTTCATCTTGACGAAGAAGGGATTGGTGTCGGTCTTGGTGATCAGGCAGGCGCTGACATCGGCGGCGGAAGCCGGCGAGGAAAAGGCCACGCCGAGCGCAAGCGCGCCGAGAGCGGCGGAAACGATGGTCTTCTTCATGTAATCCTCCCAAGGACGGAACGGGATGCGCCCCTCTCCTGGGGGCATCCGGTCGCAGGAGCCGGCGGTTCCTCCACCGGCCAACCGTGCTTCCGATGGTGATGAGACCACCAAAAGAAATGCCTGTCAATAAATAAATCGAATTGAATTATTAATTCGATGTGGCATGCTGCGGGCAAAGAAGGGGTGGAAGCCCTGGCTGCATCGTTTCCGGTGGAAGAGCGGAGCGTCAGCCGGTAAGAGGACCGGGATCGGCGCATGGCGCCAACCGGCACGGGAGGAGACGATGAGAAAGCACGCTGCGACGGCACCCGCCGCGCCGGCCGAAATCCTCGATCCGAGCGGCGGCGCCAACCAGGTGCGCGTGCGCGCCTATAACGAGCGGCTCGTCATGTCGCTGGTGCGCCGGCACGGCAGCCTCTCCAAGGCCGAGATCGCCCGGCGCAGCGGCCTTTCCGCCCAGACCGTCACCGTCATCATGCGCGCGCTGGAGGCCGAAGGGCTGCTGGTGCGCGGCGCGCCGATGCGCGGCAAGGTGGGCCAGCCCTCGGTGCCCATGCTGCTCAACCCGGATGCCGTCTATTCCTTCGGGCTGAAGATCGGCCGCCGCAGCGCCGACCTCGTGATGATGGATTTCGTCGGCGGCATCCGCCGGCAGGTGCGCCGCACCTACCCCTATCCCATGCCCGGCGCGCTGCTCTCCTTCGTCGAGGAAGGGCTTGCCGAGCTGGAGTCCGCAATCACACCGGACGAGCGCGCCCGCATCACCGGCCTCGGCGTCGCCGCGCCCTTCGAATTGTGGAGCTGGGCCAGCGAGGTCGGCGCGCCGCAGGCCGACATGGACCAATGGCGCGGCGTCGACCTCGGGGCGGAGATCGCCCGGCGCGTGCCCTATCCGGTCATGCTGCAGAACGACGCGACGAGCGCCTGCGCGGCCGAGCTCGTCTTCGGCCGCGGCCCGCAATATCCCGATTTCCTCTATCTCTTCATCGGCTCCTTCATCGGCGGCGGCGTGGTGCTGAACTCGGCGCTCTTCACCGGCCGCACCGGCACGGCGGGCGCTATCGGCCCGCTTCCCGTACAGGGCCGCGACGGCGAGACGGTGCAGCTCCTCAAGATCGCCTCGATCTACCGCCTCGAAAACCTGCTGCGCCAGCACGGCATCGACCCCACGCCGCTCTGGTATTCGCCGGACGGCTGGATCGACTTCGGCGCGCCGCTCGACATCTGGATCGACGACATGGCGGCGGCGCTCGCCCAGGCGGTCGTCGCATCGGCCTCGGTCATCGACTTTTCCGCCGTCATCATCGACGGGGGTTTTCCCGAATGGGTGCGCGAGCGCGTCGTCGCCGAGACCAAGGCTGCGATCGACCGGCTCGACCTTCAGGGCGTCACCCTGCCCGAGATCGCCGAGGGCGCCGTCGGCAGCAGCGCCCGCTCGATCGGAGGGGCCAGCCTGCCGCTCTTTTCCCGCTATCTTCCCGACCAGAACGTTCTCTTCAAGGAGCTTGCCTGATGCTGAAAGGCCTCGATCCCATCCTGAGCCCCGACCTGCTCGCCACGCTGCGCGCCATGGGCCACGGCGACGAGATCGCCATCGTCGACGGCAACTATCCGGGCGTCGAGCATGCGCGCCGGCTGGTGCGCCTCGACGGCGTGGCGCTGATCCCCGCGCTCGATGCCGTGCTTTCGGTCCTGCCCGTCGACGATTTCGTCGAGGAGGCGATCTTCCGCTCCACCTATCGCCAGGAACGCGACCGGCTGGAGCCCGTACACCGCGAGATCATCGACTGCTGCGCGCGGCGCGAGCCGGATCGCGCCGTGGTGCCGCTGGTCGGTGCCGACTTCTACAACCGCGTGCGCGCCGCCCACACCATCGTCCAGACGAGCGAGCCGCGGCTCTATGCCAATGTCATCCTGCGCAAGGGCGTGATCTATCCGTGATACCGTCTTGCTCTCCCCTTGAACGAAGCGGTGCGACGTGATTGTCTCGCGCGACATCGAAAGGGAGTTCGGCATGCGGGTTCTGGTGGTGGAGAACGACAGGGTGACGCTGCTCGGGCAGATCGGCGCGGCGCTCGACGAAGCGGGCGCGGAGCTCGACATCTGCCGGCCCCATGCCGGCGACCTGCTGCCGGCGGACGAAAGCGGCCATGACGCCATCGTCGTGATGGGCGGGCCGCAGAACGCGCTGGACGACGAAAGCCACACCTATCTCCCGGCGCTTGCCGCCCTGATGCGCCGCTTCGGCGAGGCGGATAAGTCGGTGCTCGGCGTCTGCCTCGGCAGCCAGCTGCTGGCGCGGGCCTATGGCGCGGCGAACCATATCGGCACCGCGCCGGAATTCGGCTGGTGCACCATCGCGCTCACGAAGGACGGCGCGGGCGACCCGGTGCTTTCCGCCGCCGCCGGCGCCTTCCCGATCTTCCAGTGGCACAGCGACACCTTCTCCCTGCCGGAGGGCGCGGTGCGGCTCGCCACCAACGATGCCGCGCAGAACCAGGCCTTCCGCCTCGGCCGCGCCGTCTACGGCACGCAGTTCCATTTCGAGGCGAATCGCGACGTGGTCGAGGAATGGGTGCGGATCTTCCCGGACCATATCGCACGCCTTGCGCCCGGCTGGCTGGAGCGGCGCGCCGCGCTCGCCGCCGAGAGCGGCCCGGTTGCCGAGGCCACCGGCCTTGCGCTCGCCCGCGCCTGGGTCGCCACGATCAAGGTCACCGAAGCCCGCCGCGTGGCATAGCGTCCGCGAAGCGCCGCGCCGCCGCGCCCAGCACATCCGGCGCAAAGCCCGAAAAGCCGATCACGAGGCCCTGCCGCGGCGGGCGGGTGACGGCCATGGCGGAAAGGGCGCGGGCGCCGAGCCCGGCGCGCCGGGCGATCTCGACCGCGGCAAGGTCCCCGAGCGCTTCCGGCAGGCCGGCGACGAGATGGAGGCCCTGATCGGGCACGTCCACCGAAAGGTTTCCCGCCTGGAGCAACCCCGCGACCAGTGCATCGCGCGCCGCCTGCGCCCGGCGGCGGGCGCGGCGCAGATGCGCGGCGAAATGGCCTTCGCGGATGAGGTCGGTCAGCGCCGCCTCGGCGAGCGTCGGCGGGCTGCGGTCGCTGCGGCTGCGCAGGGCCATTACAGTCTCCAGCAGCGGATCGGGAATGACGGCATAGCCGAGGCGGAGCCCCGGGAAGAGCACCTTGGAGAAGGTGCCGAGATAGATCACCCGGCCACTGTCATCCATGCCCTGCATGGCGGCGAGCGGCGGGCCGGCGAAGCGGAACTCGCTGTCGTAGTCGTCCTCGACGATCCAGCCGCCCGTCGCCCGCGCCCAGTCGACGAGGGCGAGGCGGCGGCGCATGCTCATGGTCACGCCGAGCGGAAACTGGTGCGAGGGCGTCACGTAGGCCGCGCGGGCGCCGGCCACCGCGCCGGCGATATCGGCCCCCTCCGCATCGACGGCAAGGCCCGAAAGATGAAGGCCGTTGCCGGCGAAGGCGGCGCGGGCGCTCGGATAGCAGGGATCCTCGACCATCACGCGGTCGCCCGGGGAAAGGGCGCTGCGAATGACGAGGTCAAGACCCTGCTGCGTGCCCGTCGTGACGATGATCGAGCGGGCCTCGCAGCGGACGCCGCGCGCCTGCCGGAGATAGGCGGCAATCGCCTCGCGCAGCGCAAGCCCGCCGCGCGGATCGCCATATTGGAAATGTTCCGGCCCCGGCCGCGCCAGATGGCGCGAAAGCAGGGTGCGAAAGATGTTCAGCGTGCGCGCATCCGCCATGGCGACGCCCAGCGTGCCGGGAAGCGGCATCTTCGGCTCGACGACCTCCGCCTCCGGGAGCATGGCGGGCTTCATGCTGGGCACGCGGTCGGCGACGAAGGTGCCGGCCCCTGTGCGGGCGACGGCATAGCCCTCCGCGATCAGCATCTCGAAGGCCGCGACGACGCTGCCGCGCGACGTCTTCAGGCGCTGCGCGAGATCGCGCGACGGCGGCAGCTTGCTGCCGGGCGGAATGTCGCCCGCCTCAATCAGCCGGCGCAGCTCGCGGTAGAGCGCGGGCGTGCGCCGCCCCGCCGCCGGCAGCACGGGAACGAGCGACGACCAGTCCGGAAGATTGGCCTGAATTCTTTGCCTTGAATTGGTACTTTTTCGATCCAATGCCATGATGCACCCTGGCCTTCCATTCCCTGAAAGGCAAGAGCCGCATGAGCGTCGAGACCGAAACCGCCACCTATCCCGTCACCCCGCGCAACCGCGTCAGGCGCATGCACGAGCGCGCCAGCTATGACCGCGAGGCCGTGCACGCCGTTCTCGACGCGGCCATGCTCTGTCATGTCGCCTATGTCATCGACGGGCAGCCCTATGCCACGCCGACGCTCTTCTGGCGCAAGGGCGACACGCTCTACTGGCACGGCTCTTCGGCAAGCCGCATGCTGCGGCACCTGAAGGCCGGCACGCCCGCCTGCCTCACCGTCGCACATCTAGACGGACTGGTCCTCGCCCGCTCGGGCTTCAACCATTCGGCCAACTACCGCTCCGCCATGTGCTTCGGCACCGCGCGGCTGGTGGAAGACCCTGAGGAGAAAAACGAGGCGATGCGCGACGTCATCGACCGGTTCTATCCGCAGCGCAGCGCGCTGCTGCGTCCCATCACGCCGCAGGAGGCGAAGGCGACGACGATCATCGCCATGCCGATAGACGAGGCGGTCGCCAAGGTGCGGGCGAAGGGGGTCGGTGACGACGAGGAGGATTTCGCCCTCCCCATCTGGGCCGGCGTCATTCCCGTCACCACCGTGCTCGGCGCCGTCGAGCCCTGCCACCGGCTGGTGCCGGGCATCGACAGGCCGGAAACGCTCTCCCTCTTCCCCGAGGGCGGCCGGCTGGACGATTCGCTTCTGACCGGCCAGCGCCTTTACGACGGCGGCTGAACCACCTGATCCTCGCGACGGACCTCCGGCCCTGTCGGGGTCCGTCCTTGCCATTTTCAGGCGCAGCGGGTAGACAGATCCGGCGCGGGACGGCCCGCGCCTTTGTTCGTTCCGGGGACGGCCCCTTTTCTCGCAGTCGAGACGAGGATGGCCTGTTGAACCCCGCTCACCCTTTTTCCCTGAAAACCCGTCTCGCGCCTCCCCGCGCCGCATGTCGACTTTGCGGGTCGCGGCCCGGCGGATCCGCGTGTACACTCATGTCTTTGCGAGGATAGATCATGGCCGGCCCCATTCAGCAATTCGAGATCAAGCCGCTCATTCCCCTCGAAATCGGCGGGGTGGACCTCAGCTTCACCAATGCCTCAGCCTATATGGTGCTGACGGTGGCGACGGCGACGGGCTTCCTGCTGCTGGCGACCCGGCGGGGCAGCCTGGTTCCCGGCCGCTGGCAGATGAGCGCCGAACTCGTCTACGATTTCATCGCCAGGACGCTGCGCTCCAATGCGGGCGAGCAGGGCATGCGCTTCTTCCCGCTGGTCTTCTCGCTCTTCATGTTCATCCTCGTCGCGAATCTCATCGGCATGTTTCCCTATGCCTTCACCGTGACGAGCCAGCTCATCGTCACCTTCGCGCTCGCCATCACGGTCTTTACGACCGTCACGCTCTACGGCCTCTTCCGGCATGGCGCGGGGTTCCTCCGCCTCTTCGTACCGTCCGGCGTTCCGCTGGTCCTGACGCCGATCATCGTGCCGATCGAGGTGATGTCCTATTTCTCGCGGCCCGTCAGCCACTCCGTCCGTCTCTTCGCCGTCATGCTCGCCGGCCATATCACGCTGAAGGTCTTTGCCGGCTTCGTCGCCTCGATGACGGGGCTGGGAACGCTCGGCGTGCTGGGCGCCATCCTGCCCTTCGCCATGACGGTGGCGCTGACGGCGCTGGAAATCCTGATGGCTGTCATCCAGGCCTACGTCTTCGCCATGCTGACCTGCATGTATCTCAACGACGCGCTGCATCCGAGCCACTGACAACCCGCCCTGTGCCGAAAATGCACAGGGCCGCGCCATCGCCGTTCACGCAATCGAAAGGGGCGTGCGGTAAAGGGAGGATGGATCACAACGGGGCCATCCCATGCAGATAGCCGGCATCATGAACACGGCCCTCCGGGGCATGGCGGGCGAGACGGCGCGCCTCGACCGGGCAGCGCAGACGATCGCGGAGGCACCGGCCGGGGCCGATGACCCGGCAGAGAGCATGCTGGACATGATCTCCGCCGGGATCGGCTTTCGTGCGAATGCCGCCGTCTTCGAGACGGGCGCGGACCTCTGGCAGGTCCTTGCCACGATCAAGCGCGACTGATCCTCTACCGGTTCGCCATCGAGGCCATGCGCTGCGGATAGCGCCCGCCGGCGACCCGCGCCGGCGACAGCAGCTCGCCGAGCCGCGCGGCCTCTTCCTTCGTCAGCGCGACATCGGCGGCGGCGGCGTTCTGCTCGAGATGCGGCACCTTGCTGGCCCCGGGGATCGGCACGATGAAATCGCCCTGCGCCAGCACCCAGGCAAGCGCAAGCTGCGCGGGGGCCACGCCCTTTTCCTTCGCCATCTCCTCCAGGAGCGCCACCAGCGCCAGGTTGGCATCGAAGTTCTCCGCCTCGAAGCGCGGCAGCGAACGGCGGAAATCGTCGGCGGAGAGGCCGTCGAGCTTCTTCAGCGCGCCGGTGAGCACGCCACGGCCGAGCGGGCTGAAGGGCACGAAGCCGATGCCGAGCTCCCGGCAGGTTTCCAGAACGCCGTTCTCCTCCGGGTCGCGGGTCCACAGCGAATATTCGCTCTGCACGGCGGATATCGGGTGCACGCCATGCGCCCGGCGGATCGTCTCGGCGCCGGCTTCCGACAGGCCGAGCGCCTTCACCTTGCCTTCGCGCACCAGCTCCGCCATCGCGCCCACCGTCTCCTCGATCGGCACGGCCGGATCGACGCGATGCTGGTAGTAGAGGTCGATGACCTCGACGCCGAGCCGCTTCAGCGACGCCTCGGCGACCGCCCTGACATTTTCCGGGCGGCTGTCCGTGCCCGTGATCATTTCTGCGGAGGGCTTCGTGTCGTCGATGCGGAAGCCGAATTTCGTGGCGATTACCACCTTGTCGCGCACCGGCTTCAGCGCCTTGCCGACGAGGATCTCGTTCCGGTAGGGCCCGTAGACCTCGGCCGTATCGAAGAGGGTGACGCCGAGATCGACGGCGCGATGCAGCGTCCTGATCGCCGCCGTCTCGTCGCTCGAAGGGCCGTAGGCGTGGCTCATGCCCATGCAGCCGAGGCCGAGAGCGGAGACGTCGAGGGTGCCGAGTTGTCTGTGTTTCATGACAGGATCCTTTGCTTGCGACCGGGAGGCGGTCGATGCGCCGGGCGGCGGCTCACCCGCCCTCATCCGGCAAGGCGCAATCTACGGCGCGGCGCTTCATCTGAAAATTGCTGCAAAAGCCAACGGCTTGTTCTATCTGTTGGAACAATGAACCGCACCCCGCTCTCGCAACTCGCCGTGCTCGCCATCGTCGCCGAGACGCGCTCCTTCCGCAAGGCCGCCGCCGAGCTCGGCATCGCGCCCTCGGCCGTCAGCCATGCCGTCGCGGCGCTGGAAGCGAGCCTCGGCGTGCGGCTCCTCGCCCGCACCACCCGCTCCGTCTCGCCGACCGAAGAAGGCCGCATGCTGCTCGACACGCTGGCGCCGGCCCTGTCCGACATCGGCAATGTCATGGAGGCACTCGCCGACCGGCAGGGCCGGCCCGCCGGGCCGCTGCGCGTCACGATGCCCCTCATCGCCGCGGAGGACATCGTCATGCCCCGGCTCGGAGCCTTCCTTCTCGCCTATCCCGATATCGAGCTGGAGCTGCGGACCGATGATCGCTTCGAGGATATCGTCGAGAAGGGCTTCGATGCCGGCCTCCGGCTCGGCGAGCACCTGGAGGCGGACATGGTCGCCGTGCGGGCGAGCGGGCCGTGGCGCGGCCTCGTGGTCGGCGCGCCCGCCTATTTCAAAACGCACCCGAAGCCGCTTCAGCCGCGCGACCTCATGCAGCATCGCTGCATCCGCCGGCGCTTTTCGAGCGGGCGCATCTATCGCTGGGAGCTGGAGAAGGACGGGCGGCAGGTGACGGTCGACGTCACCGGCCCCCTCATCGTCTCGGACCAGCGGCTGATGCGGGCGGCGGCGATGGACGGCGCGGGCCTTGCCTTTGTCTTCGACCAGCGCGTCGCCGAGGACATCGCGGCGGGGCGCCTCGTCGCGGTGCTGGAGGACTGGTGCCCCGCCTTCGACGGCTTTTCGATCTACTATCCGACGCGCCGGCAGATGCGCCCGGCGCTACGCGCCTTCGTCGATTTCTTCCGCTATCGCGGTCAGGTCTGAAGACGGTAGCGGATGTGCCCGTCGGTCTCGACATAGCTGTCGTAGAGCTTCCTTGCCCGGTCGTTGTCGTGGCTGGTGTGCCAGTAGATGCCACGCCAGCCATGCCGCTTGGAAATGGCGATCAGGTCGTCGATCAGCGCCCGGCCGACGCCCCTGCCGCGGACCGTGTCGTCGACGAAGAGGTCTTCGAGATAGCCCTCCGGCGCGATGTCCCAGGTGGAATCATGGTAATGGTGGATGGCGAAGCCCACCACCGTCCCATCCTCCTCCGCGACGCGCATCGAGACGCGCGAGCCGGGATCGAGCACGCGCGCCCAGGTGAAGGCCGTCACCTCCTCCCGCACCTCGGTCCTGTAGAAGGCGAGATAGCCGGCCCAGAGCCTTCTCCAGGCCGTCTCGTCGCCTTCGGCCGCATCGCGGAGGATGAGCGCCATGGTCAGGCCCCCGCCTTGTCGAGCGCCGCCATCTGTTCGGATGACAGCGAAAGATCGGCGGCCTTCGTCAGGCTGTCGAGCTGGGCAAGGCTCGTGGCGCTGGCGATGGGCGCGGTGACCGCCGGCTTGGCCATCAGCCAGGCGAGCGCGATTTCCGCCGGCTTGGCGCCGGTCTCGGCCGCGACCTTGTCGAGTGCCGCAAGGATGCGCTGGCCCTTGCCGTCGAGATAATGCGCGACGCCCTCGCCGCGCGCCTTGCCCTCGGTATCGGCCTTCGAGCGGTACTTGCCGGTGAGGAAACCGGAGGCGAGGCTGTAATAGGTGATGACGCCGATATCCTCCTTGCGGCAAAGGTCGGCGAGCGGCCCCTCGAAGCTGCCGCGGTCATAGAGGTTGTATTCAGGCTGGAGCGCCGCATAGCGCGGCAGGCCCGCCTTGTCGGCGGCCTCGAACGAGGCCTGCAGCTGGCCGGCATCGAGGTTCGACGCGCCGAAGGCGCGCACCTTGCCGGCCTTCACGAGGCTCGCATGGGCTTCCAACGTCTCCTCGTAAGGGGTGTCGGCGTCCGGCCAGTGGGAGAGATAGAGGTCGATATGGTCGGTCTGCAGCCGCTTCAGCGACTTCTCGACCGCCTCGACGATCCACGACTTGCGCAGGTCCCGCCGTCCCTGGCCCATGTCGGAGCCGACCTTGGTGACGATCACCACCCTGTCGCGGGCGATGCCCGAGCGCTTCAGCCACTTGCCGATGATCGCCTCGGACTCGCCCCCCTCATTGCCCGGCACCCAGCGGGAATAGACATCCGCCGTGTCGATGGCGTTGAAGCCCGCGCCGGTGAAGGCATCGAGGAGATCGAAGGAAGTCTTCTCGTCGGCCGTCCAGCCGAAGACATTGCCGCCGAAGACGAGCGGCGCGATGGAAAGGCCGGTCCTGCCGAGGGAGCGAAACTGCATGGGGTCCTCCAAGGGGTTCGTGCTGAAAAGGCTTTTCGCCAACATAGGGCGCGGCCCGGCGCTTTGCACGTGGCCCGCCGTCGATTTTTGGGCGTCCTGCGCTTGCGAGGAACGTACCTCGTGACTAGTCTTCCCGGCGCAATCAGGGCCCGCACAATCGAGGAGAGATCATCATGCTGCGTTTCGGAATCCTGTCGACGGCCAAGATCGGCCGCGAACTCGTCGTGCCGGCCATCCAGGATGCGGAGAACTGCGTCGTCACCGCCGTCGCGAGCCGCGACAAGGCCAAGGCGCGCGCCATGGCCGACCGCTTCTCCGTACCGCATGCCTTCGGCTCCTACGAGGAGATGCTCGCCTCCGACACGATCGACGCGGTCTATATCCCGCTGCCGACCGCGCAGCATGTGGAATGGTCGATCAAGGCGGCCGATGCCGGCAAGCACGTGCTCTGCGAGAAGCCGATCGCGCTCAATGCCGGCGAGATCGACGCGCTGATCAAGGCGCGCGACCGCAACAAGGTGCTGATCTCCGAGGCCTACATGGTCACCTACAGCCCTGTCTGGCGCAAGGTGCGCGCGCTTCTCGCCGAGGGCGCGATCGGCCGGCTGCGCCATGTGCAGGGCGCCTTCACCTATTTCAACCGCGATCCGGGCAACATGCGCAACGTGCCGGAACTCGGCGGCGGCGGCCTGCCGGATATCGGCGTCTACCCGACGATCACCACGCGCTTCGCCACGGGCAAGGAGCCGGTCCGCGTGCAGGCGAGCACCGACCGCGACCCGGATTTCGGCACCGACATCTATTCGAGCGTGCGCGCCGATTTCGGCGATTTCGAACTGTCCTTCTACATCTCCACCCAGCTCGCCCAGCGCCAGATCATGGTCTTCCACGGCGACAAGGGCTTCATCGAGGTGAAGTCGCCTTTCAATGCCGACCGCTACGGCGTGGAGGAGGTCGAGCTCACCAACCAGAACCATGGCGAGAGCCAGATTTTCCGCTTCCAGGACGCCCGCCAGTACCGGCGCGAGGCCGAGGCCTTCAGCCGGGCCGCGCGCGGCGAGAAGGAGGAGATCGTGACGCTGGAAAGTTCGGTGAACAACCAGAAGGTCATCGACGCCATCTACCGCGCCAGCGAGAAGGACGGCTGGGAGGCGGTGTGATCACCGCTTTGCCCCGATCTTCTTGTAAAAAAACGTCGTCGCGCAGAAGCGCCCGTCCGGATAGAGCGCATAGTCGGGAATGACCCCGGCGCGCTGCCAGCCGAGGCGTTCGTAGACCGTCTCGGCGGGGCTGCCGGTGGCGGTGTCGAGCACCAGCAGCGTCTTGCCGTGCCGGGCCGCCTCCGCTTCGGCAGCCGTCATCAGCGCACGGGCAAGGCCTCGGCCGCGCTCGCTTTCCATGACGAGCAGCTTCTTCACGTCCGCCCGGTGCGGCTGGTTCGGCATCTGGCGGATGCCGACCTGCACCGTGCCGACGATGCGGCCCGCCCGCTCCGCGGCGAAGAGCAGCGTCGCACCCTCCCCGACCGCTGCCGCGACGACGCCCCAGAAGGGCAGCGCATCGGCCGGCCCATAGGGCGCCATGAAGCCGATGGAGGCCCCGCCGGCAACGCAATCGGCCAGCACCTCTGCCAGTTCGCCCATGCGGGCGCGGGTCTCGCTCTCGTCGAGCAGCCTGATATCGCGCATCTGTCCTCTCAGGAACGGCCGCGGTCCAGCACCACGGCATAACGGGCCGGCGTGTCACCGGGATTTTCGAAGACATGGCCTTCGGTGATGCTCATGTAGAGGCAGTCGCCGGGGCGAAGATCGTGCACGGTTCCGCCGACCGTCATGCGTAGCGTGCCGGAAAACAGCCAGACATGCTGCGTCATGCCGGCCCGGCCGGTTTCCGGCGGATAGGCGATGCGCCCGCCGGCGGGGAACTCGACTTCCACGACATCGACACGCGAAGCGGTGTCGGGCGCCGAGACGGCGCGGCGCTGGTAGCCGGTTTCCGGATCGCGCCAGACGGTCTGCGCCTCGCGCCGCGACAGCGGATCGCCCTCGCTCCCGGAAAAGGCGAAGAAGGCGGAGAGCGTGAGGTCCAGCGCGGCGCAGAGGCGGGAGAGGAGCTGCGCGGTGGGACTGGCCTCGCCGCGCTCGATGCGCGAGATCATGGCGCGGCTGACGCCCGAGGCGGCCGCAAGGTCCTCGAGGGTCTGGTTGCGCGCCGTTCTGAGCAGCCGCAGCCGGTCGCCGATGGCACTTTCGAGGGGATCGATACCGTTTTCCATTATCGTGGAATAATTATCCTTTATAATGGAGTCAACACGCATCATCCCATCGCAAAATAATTCGCCGCCATGCCGCTCCGGCGACAATGCGACATCGGCGGTTTCGCTATGGTTGCGCCGGAGAGTCGGAGGGGACGGATCATGGGCGGCACACAGCGGGCATCGTCGCTCTTTTCCATCACCGCCATCGTCGTTTCCATGACCTTCGTCGCCATCGGCAACGGCATCATGCTCGCCTATGTGCCCTATGTGCTGTCGCATGCCGGCGCGCCGTCGTGGACGCCCGGCGCGGCCGTCACCGCCATCGCCTTCGGCGGGCTGATCGGCTGCGTCATCGCCGGGCCGGTCATCCGCCGCGTCGGCCATGCGCGCGCCTTCTCCTGCTCGCTAGCGCTCGTCATCATCGCCGCCTTCCTCGTCGCGCTCGGCATGCATCCGCTCGTCTGGGTGCTAGCGCGCGGCATCTACGGCATTGCCGGCAACTGCAACTTCATCATCGCCCAGAGCTGGCTGAACCATGCGGCCGACAACCGCTGGCGCGGCAAGGCCATGTCCTTCTTCTACATGACCTATGTGCTGGGGCTCGGCGTGGGCGCCTGGATCTTCGGCCGCATGCCGGCCGACGGCAACCTCGCCCCGCTCGTCACCATCTTCGTTTCCACCGTCGCGCTCCTGCCGATCGGCCTCACCAAGCTGCCGACGCCGCCGGCGCCCGCCCGCGTCAGCCTCGATTTCCCCATGGCCTGGCGCAATTCGCCGGTCGCGCTCATCGGCGTGCTCGCCTCCGGCGGGCTTTCCATGGTCGTGCAGGGCTTCACGCCGATCTATGCCGCCACCAACAATGTCGGGCAGGCCGACGTGGCGCTGCTGATGTTCGTCATGCAGTTCGGCCTGATCTTCGTGCAATATCCGCTCGGCACGCTTTCCGACCGGATCGACCGGCGCGTCGTGCTGGTCGTCACCTGCCTGCTGATCACCGGCGCGGCCATCGCCGCGCTCTTCGTCTCGTTCAGCGCCTTCGTCCTGTTGATGATCGTCTTCGCGCTCTGGGCCGGTGCGGTCGAGAGCGTCTATTCCATCGCCAATGCCCATGCCAACGACCGCACGGATCCGGAGGATTTCGTGCCGCTCGCCTCGACGCTGCTCGTCGCCTGGTCGACCTCGGCGACCCTCGTTCCGCTCGGCGTGACGGCGCTGACGCCGGTCTTCGGCCCGCAGACCTTCATCTATGCCGCGATGGGTGTCGCGCTCGCCTATGCCGCTTTCGTCGCCCAGCGGCTGAGGCTGCGCGAGACGGTGCCGCCCGAGGCGCGGGAAAATTTCGAGCTGCTGAGCGCGCAGGTGCCGAACGCCGGTGCGCTGGTGGAAGGCGAGAAAGCCCCGGAATAGCGGCGCTTGCCGAGCCGAAACCCTTCATTTACCGCTTTGCGGGAATCCTGCTCGCTGCTATATGGCGCGCATGAGCACCAATAATTCGACGCCCCTCGACCATATCCGCAATTTCTCGATCGTGGCCCATATCGACCACGGCAAATCGACGCTGGCCGACCGGCTGATCCAGTCGACCGGCGGCCTTGCCGACCGCGAGATGTCGGAACAGGTCCTCGACAACATGGAGATCGAGCGCGAGCGCGGCATCACCATCAAGGCCCAGACGGTGCGCCTGCACTACAAGGCGAACGACGGCGAGACCTATGTGCTGAACCTCATCGACACGCCCGGCCATGTCGACTTCGCCTACGAGGTCTCGCGCTCGCTGTCGGCCTGCGAGGGCTCGCTGCTGGTCGTCGACGCTTCCCAGGGCGTGGAAGCCCAGACGCTCGCCAACGTCTACCAGGCGATCGACAACAACCACGAGCTCGTCACCGTCCTCAACAAGATCGACCTGCCGGCGGCCGAGCCCGACCGCATCAAGGAACAGATCGAGGAAGTGATCGGCATCGACGCCTCCGACGCCGTGCTCATCTCGGCCAAGACGGGCCTCGGCATTCCCGACGTGCTGGAAGCCATCGTCAAGCGCCTGCCCGCGCCGAAGAGCGAGGGCGGCGAGAAGGCCCCGCTGAAGGCGCTGCTGGTCGACAGCTGGTACGATACCTATCTCGGCGTCATGGTTCTCGTGCGCGTCATCGAGGGCCGGCTTTCCAAGGGCCAGACCGTGCGCATGATGGGTACGGATGCGAAATACACCGTCGAGCGCGTCGGCGTGCTGACGCCGAAGATGGTGGCGATGGATTCGCTCGGCCCGGGCGAGATCGGCTTCATCACCGCCTCGATCAAGGAAGTGGCCGACACCCGCGTCGGCGACACCATCACCGAGGACAAGCGCCCGACGGCCAAGGCCCTGCCGGGCTTCAAGCCGGCCCAGCCGGTCGTCTTCTGCGGCCTCTTCCCGGTCGATGCGGCCGATTTCGAGGACCTGCGCTCGGCGATGGGCAAGCTGCGCCTCAACGACGCCTCGTTCTCCTTCGAAATGGAAAGCTCGGCGGCGCTCGGCTTCGGCTTCCGCTGCGGCTTCCTCGGCCTGTTGCATCTCGAAATCATCCAGGAGCGCCTGGAGCGCGAATTCGACCTCGACCTGATCGCGACCGCGCCGTCGGTCGTCTATCAGCTCTACATGACCGACGGGTCGATGCGCGAGCTGCACAACCCGGCCGACATGCCCGACGTCGTGAAGATCTCGGAAATCCACGAGCCGTGGATTCGCGCGACGATCCTGACGCCGGACGACTATCTCGGCGGCATCCTGAAGCTTTGCCAGGACCGCCGCGGCATCCAGATCGAGCTGACTTATGTCGGCACGCGCGCCATGCTGACCTATGACCTGCCGCTCAACGAAGTCGTCTTCGACTTCTACGACCGCCTGAAGTCGATCTCCAAGGGCTACGCCTCCTTCGACTACCAGATCACCGACCACAAGGAAGGCCATCTGGTGAAGATGTCGATCCTGGTGAACGGCGAGCCGGTCGATGCGCTTTCCATGATGGTGCACCGCATGGCCGCCGAAAAGCGTGGCCGCGACATGTGCGAGAAGCTCAAGGAGCTGATCCCGAAGCACATGTTCAAGATCCCCATCCAGGCCGCCATCGGCGGCAACGTGATCGCCCGCGAGACGATCTCGGCGCTGCGCAAGGACGTGACCGCCAAGTGCTACGGCGGCGACGCCACCCGCAAGCGCAAGCTGCTCGACAAGCAGAAGGCCGGCAAGAAGCGCATGCGCCAGTTCGGCAAGGTGGAGATCCCGCAGGAAGCCTTCATCGCGGCGCTCAAGATGAGCGACGAATAGGGACGCTTCCCATTGCAGTCGACGAAGGCCGTGGAGCGATCCACGGCCTTTTTGCTTTGAAGACAGCAGGTTACTTCTCTTTCGCCATCCTCGGGCCAAGCCCGAGGATGACGGCAATGGGTGGGGCGAGGCCCAACACGAGAGAGCAATCTTCATAATGAAAAGGCCGCGGATCGCTCCGCGGCCTTTTCATATCCGTGATGCAGCCTGCTTACTGGCCGACCGAGGACACCATGACGGCGTCGCCGTTTTCGATCGAGACCCAGCGGCCGGCGTGGAAGGAGGCTTGGCGCTTGAGATAGCGGTAGGGCGTCTTCGTCCAGAGCTTCACCTCGTTGTTGAGGTTGTCGAGGATGTAGTCGCCCTGGGCGGTGCGCAGCGTCAGCACGGCATGGCCTTCGCCGTCCGGCTTGCGCACGACGGTGATGAGGAGATCGCCGGCAGCAAAGCCCTTCTGCATCAGCATCCTGCGCTTGAGGAGCACGAAATCCTCGCAGTCGCCGGCATTGTCCGGATAGGCCCAGACCTCGTCCTTGCCGTAGAGTTCCTTGTCCGTCATCGGGGTGATGTCGCGGTTGACGCGAACATTGATCTCACGGATCACCGACCAGCCGAATTCCGTCACCTTGGCGGGCGCGGTGCGCGCGCCGGGACCGCATTCGGACTTGTGGGTCTGGCAGAATTCGTAGTGACCGATGGGCTGCGAGGTCACGCCGCCCGTCTTCATGGAGAGCGCCGGTGCCGTGAAAGCCGAGGAAGAAGAAACGAGGAGAGCGAGAACCGCTGCAGCCCCAGCCTTCGCACCAATCATTCGTGCCATGAAACGTCCCCTAATCGTTAACAAAGAGTTAACGGTGAGAGGGCCATCTCGTCAATCATCAGAATTGGCGATGCTGTATTATGGTTAAAATGCGCATCGCCGATGCTCGCCCTCAGTCGCCGCGGGCGAGGACTTCCGCGGCGTCGAGGATCTTGGCGATATCCTGCGGGCGCGACAGACGGTGGTCGCCGTCGCGGATCATCGTCAGCACCACGTCGTCGCCGGAAAGATGCTCCATCAGGCGCACGGCATGGGCATGAGGCACGTCCGGGTCGGCCATGCCCTGCAGGATATGCACGGGGCAGCCCGTCTCGATGACGCCGTCGAGCACGCGGTTCTTTCGCCCGTCCTCGATGAGCTTCAGCGTATAGATGTTCGGGTCGGGACCGTAGGGCGTCGGCTCCTCGAACTGACCACACTCGGCAAGGGCCGTGCGCTCGGCCTCCGTCAGGTTCGGCTCGATGAGTTCCGAGGTGAAGTCCGGCGCCGGGGCGATGAGGACGAGACCTGCGACCTCGATATCCCTGCGCGCAGCAAGCTCGGCGACGGCGCGCAGCGCGATCCAGCCGCCCATGGAGGAGCCGACGAGAACCAGGCGGCGCGAACCGAGGGTTTTGGCGGCATGGTCGATGACGGCGAGCGACTCTTCCAGCCAGCGCGAGATCGTGCCGTCGGTGAAGGCCCCGCCCGAGGCGCCGTGGCCGGAATAGTCGAAGCGCACGCAGCCGGTGCCGAGGCGGACGGCGAGCGCGGCAAGCTCCACCGCCTTGGTGCCGGACATGTCGGAGCGGTAGCCGCCGAGCCAGACGAAATGGGCAAGCGTGTTGCCGGATGCCGGCGACTGGAGCGCGACGGCGATGCGCCGCGCGTCATCCCTCTCGCCGACCGTGATGAAATCCGCCGCCGCGCCATTGCCGTTCGCCATCGTCATACCTATCTCCTTTTCATGCTGCCCGATCGCGGAAAACCGCTCGCCACCAGGTCTTTTGTCGAGAGCTAGACCAGATTCGTCCTCGCAAGGACAGGTGGTGATTTTTTCCGCGCGGCATGCTATTGACTTCCCAAGCGCGATCAACACATTGCCGACAAACGCCGCATTTCGGGCGAAACGGCCCGATCGTCGCACAGATTCATACCCGTCGAAACAGTCGAGGAGACCACGACCATTCGCAGACCTTTCAAAGCGGAAGCACCCGTCAAAGACGGCCCGCGTTCCAACAGGGAAATCCGGATTCCCCGCGTCCAGCTCATCGATGCCGAAGGCAACAACCACGGCACCGTTCCGACAGATCAGGCACTTCGCATGGCCGAAGAAGCCGGCCTCGATCTCGTGGAGATCGCACCGAACTCCGAACCGCCTGTCTGCAAGATCCTTGACCTTGGCAAGCTGAAATACGCCAACCAGAAGAAGGCGGCCGAAGCGCGCAAGAAGCAGAAGATCGTCGAGATCAAGGAAATCAAGATGCGCCCGAACATCGACACGCATGACTATGACGTGAAGATGAAGGCCATGAACCGCTTCTTCGAGGAAGGCGACAAGGTCAAGGTGACGCTGAAGTTCCGTGGCCGCGAGATGGCTCACCAGGAACTCGGCATGAAGCTTCTCCTGCAGGTCAAGGAAGACACCCTGACCATCGCCAAGGTCGAAGCCGAGCCGAAGCTCGAAGGCCGCCAGATGATGATGGTGCTCGCTCCCAAGTGAGCCCCGTCGCCGGCGCCACGCGCTGAACGGATCGAGCCGCCCTCCGGGGCGGCTTTTCCATTTCGGCCGGAATCCACGCTTTCCGAGGAATCCGGTTGCGCTTTTCGGGGACATCGGTTACAAGCCGCCGTCCGAACGGTCCGGCAGGGCATGCCGTGGCCGTTCTTTACGCTGGAGGGGCGCCTTCGTCAGTGCCTCTCGAATTCAAGAAGAATGGAGTAGCAAAATGCCCAAGATGAAGACGAAGTCGTCTGCCAAGAAGCGGTTCAAGATCACCGCGACCGGCAAGGTCGTCGCTGCCGCTGCCGGCAAGCGCCACGGCATGATCAAGCGTACCAACAAGTTCATTCGCGACGCCCGCGGCACCATGGTGCTGGCCGAGCCCGATGGCAAGAAGGTCATCAAGAACTACCTGCCGAACGGTCTCTGAGACTCATCGCGCATTTGATACGTTAAGGAGATCATGACATGGCACGTGTAAAACGCGGCGTTACTTCCCACGCCAAGCACAAGAAGACGCTGAAGGCAGCCAAGGGTTTCTACGGCCGCCGCAAGAACACCATCCGCGCCGCCAAGGCTGCGGTTGATCGTTCCAAGCAGTTCGCCTACCGCGACCGCAAGGTCAACAAGCGCAACTTCCGCGCTCTCTGGATCCAGCGCATCAACGCTGCCGTCCGCGAGCACGGCCTGACCTACGGCCGCTTCATCGACGGCCTGAACAAGGCTGGCATCGAAGTTGACCGCAAGGTGCTTTCGGACATGGCGATCCATGAGACCGCAGCTTTCGGCGCGCTCGTCGCAGCCGCCAAGAAGGCTCTGGAATACCTCAAGGACGCCGGCACGAAGAACGAGTTTGAGACCGCCGTCAACTAACCGGCGCTCACAACAAATCTTCGCTTCGTTGTGAAACCCGCGCCGGGGAACCGGTGCGGGTTTTTGTTTGATTTCGGAAGGAACCATGGACGGCAAGCCGACCCAGCTCGACACGATCCCGGATGCGACCGCCAAGGATATCGAGACGCTTCTCGTGACCCTTGCCCGCGGCGCGCGCCGTGTCGAGCGTGTGGAGATGTCCTTCGGCGCCGTCTGGATCAAGCGCTACGGCACGGAACGCCCGCCGGTCTGGACGAAGGCGCAGGGGGCGCTCGCCGCGCTCCTTCGCCAGCCGTTCCTACGCCCCTCGCCCTACCTCGACAGCAAGGGCATGATCGACCGCGAGGTTCGCCGCATCGAGACCTTCGCCGGAAAGGACGTGCCCGTGCCAAGGGTGCTCTATTCCTCCGGCAGCGCGCTCGTGCTTTCCGACGTCGCGCCGACCGTGACGGCCCGCCTCTCGGCGCTGCGCAAGGCCGAGCCCGCCGCCCATGACGACCTGCTTGTCGCCTGCGCCGCCGAGCTCGGTGCTCTCCATGGCAAGGGCCTCTGCCACGGAAGGCCGCATCCGCGCGACTTCTTCCTTGCCGGGAACCGCATCGGCTTCATGGATTTCGAGGAGGAGCCGGAGGCCGCCATGCCGCTGGCGACGGCCCAGGCGCGCGACCTCTGGCTGCTCTTCCTCCAGCTCGTCGACCGCGCGGCCTTCGGCACGGAAACCGCCGAAAAGGCCTATGCGGCCTGGCGCGCCACAGCACCTTCCGCCGCCGAGACGGAACTCAAGACGATGCTCCGGTTCCTCTGCAAGTTTTTATGGCTCCCCCGATTGATCGGGCGCGTGCACATGAGTAGTGATCTGCGACGCTTCCTCGCCGCAACCCGCTATCTCCAGGGGGTTCTTCTCTCTCCCCGCCCGGCCGACGCAAGCAAAGCAGGTAAAGATGACTGAACTCGACACACTGGAACAGCAGCTCCTTTCCGACATTGCCGCGGCCTCCGACGAGGCGGCGATCGAAGCCGTGCGCGTGGGTGCGCTCGGCAAGAAGGGCTCCGTCTCGGAACTCCTGAAGACGCTCGGCACCATGTCGCCGGAAGAGCGCCAGACGCGCGGCGCGGCGATCAACGCCATGAAGACACGCGTGACCGACGCGATCGGCGAGCGCAAGAGCGCGCTGCGCGACGCCGCCATCGAGGCCCGCCTTGCGGCCGAGACGGTCGATGTCAGCCTGCCGGTCCGCTCCTCGCCCGCCGAGCGCGGCCGCATCCATCCGATCAGCCAGATCGTCGACGAGATCACCGCGATCTTCGGCGACATGGGCTTCTCGATTGCCGAAGGCCCAGACGTCGAGACGGACTACTACAACTTCACGGCGCTGAACTTCCCCGAGGGTCATCCGGCCCGCGAGATGCACGACACGTTCTTCTTCCCGGCGGACGAGAACGGCGAGCGCAAGGTGCTGCGCACGCACACCTCGCCCGTGCAGGTGCGCACCATGGAAGCCTCGAGCCCGCCGATCCGCATCATCATCCCCGGCAAGACCTACCGGCAGGACAGCGACGCGACCCATTCGCCGATGTTCCACCAGGTGGAAGGCCTCGTGGTCGACAAGACCGCGAATGTCGCGAACATGCGCTGGGTGCTGGAAGAGTTCTGCAAGGCCTTCTTCGAGGTCGACAGCGTCACCATGCGCTTCCGCCCGTCCTTCTTCCCCTTCACCGAGCCGTCCTTCGAGGTCGACATCCAGTGCGACCGCTCGTCGGGCCCGATCGTCAAGTTCGGCGAAGGCACGGACTGGATGGAAATCCTCGGCTGCGGCATGGTCCACCCGAACGTGCTGCGCGCCGGCGGCCTCGACCCGGACGAATACCAGGGCTTTGCCTGGGGCATGGGCCTCGACCGCATCGCCATGCTGAAATACGGCATGCCGGACCTGCGCGACTTCTTCAACGCCGACGTCCGCTGGCTGAGCCACTACGGCTTCCGCCCGCTCGACATGCCGACCCTGTTCGGCGGCCTCAGCGCGTAACCGGCATCCAAGGAGAAAGACAATGAAATTCACGCTCTCCTGGCTGAAGGATCACCTCGACACCGACGCCTCGCTGGAGGAAATCTGCGCGAAGCTGACGGCGATCGGCCTTGAAGTGGAAGAGGTCGACGACAAGGCGGCCTTCAAGCCCTTCGTCATCGCCAAGGTGGTTTCCGCCGAGCAGCATCCGAACGCCGACAAGCTGCGCGTGCTGATGGTCGATACCGGCAAGGGCGACCCGATCCAGGTCGTCTGCGGCGCCCCGAATGCGCGCGCCGGCCTTGTCGGCGCGTTTGCCGCACCCGGCACCTACGTGCCCGGCATCGATGTGACGCTCGCCATCGGCACGATCCGCGGCGTCGAGAGCCGCGGCATGATGTGCTCGGAGAAGGAACTCGAGATCTCCGACAACCATGACGGCATCATCGACCTTCCGGCCGATGCGCCGGTCGGCACGAGCTATGCGGCCTATGCCGGCATCGACGACCCGGTCATCGAGATCAACCTGACGCCGAACCGTCCGGACTGCACGAGCATCTACGGCATTGCCCGCGACCTCGCGGCCTCCGGCCTCGGCACGCTGAAGACCCCGAAGGCCCCGTCCTTCACGGTGGAAGGCGAGACGCCGGTCAAGGTGAAGCTGGAGCTTGGCGACGACGATCATCTGTGCCCGGGCTTTGCGCTCCGCCTCGTGCGCGGCGTCAAGAACGGCCCGAGCCCGCGCTGGATGCAGCAGCGGCTTCTGGCCATCGGCCTTCGCCCGATCAACGCGCTCGTCGACATCACCAACTACATGACCTTCGACCAGGGCCGTCCGCTGCACGTCTTCGACGCGGCCAAGGTGAAGGGCAATCTCGTCGTGCGCCGCGCGGCCGAGGGCGAGAAGGTGCTGGCGCTCGATACGCGCGAATATACGCTCAACCCTGCCAATGTCGTCATTTCAGACGATAACGGCGTCGAATCCATCGGCGGCATCATGGGCGGCGAACATTCGGGCTGCGACGAGAACACCGTCGATGTGCTGATCGAATCGGCGCTCTGGGATCCGATGAACGTCGCCAAGACCGGCCGCTCGCACGGCATCATCACCGATGCGCGCTATCGCTTCGAGCGTGGCGTGGACCCGGAATACATGGTTGCGGGCCTTGAGCGCGCCACGGAACTGGTGCTGGAGCTTTGCGGTGGCACGCCGGCCAAGACCGACGTCGTCGGCTACAAGGGCTTTACCGCAAAGGTCGTCGATTTCCCGTTCTCGGAAGTCCGCCGCCTGACGGGCGTCGATGTCTCCGAAGCCGAGAGCACGAACATCCTGACCCGCCTTGGCTTCACCGTCACGGGTTCGGGCGAGCGCGTCTCCGTCGCGGTTCCCTCCTGGCGTCCCGATGTGGACGGCAAGGCGGACCTCGTGGAAGAGGTCATGCGCATCCACGGCGTCGACAATATCAAGCCGGCGCCGCTAGAAAGCCACGGCTCGGTCAACGGCCGCATCCTGACCACGCTGCAGATCCGCTCGCGGCTGGCCCGGCGTGCGCTCGCCTCGCGCGGCATGATGGAAGCCGTCACCTGGTCCTTCATCCCGAAGGCGCATGCCGAGCTCTTCGGCGGCGGCGCGGCCTCGCTGGCGCTGTCGAACCCGATCGCGGCAGACATGTCCGACATGCGCCCCTCGCTGCTGCCGGGCCTCCTGGCGGCCGCCCAGCGCAATGCCGACAAGGGCTATGGGGACGTGGCAATCTTCGAAGTCTCCGGCACCTATGAGAACGACCGCCCCGAGGGACAGCGCCGCGTTGCCGGCGGCGTTCGCCGCGGCACGGCCTCGCTTTCGGGTTCCGGCCGTCTCTGGTCGAACGCGGCCAAGGGCGGCGGCAAGCCGGTCGACGTCTATGACGCCAAGGCCGATGCGCTCGCCGTGATCGAGGCCTGCGGCCTGCCGATGGGCAATGTGCAGATCGAACCGGGTGCGCCCTCCTGGTACCATCCGGGCCGCTCCGGCACGATCAAGATGGGTCCGAAGATCGTTCTCGGCTATTTCGGCGAGTTCCACCCGAAGGCGCTCGGCGCGCTCGACGTATCCGGCGCGCTCTGCGGCTTCGAGATCTTCGTCGACGCCATGCCGGAACCGAAGAAGAAGGCGACCCGCACCAAGCCGGCGCTCGACCTCTCGCCCTTCCAGGCGGTGAAGCGCGACTTCGCCTTCGTGGTCGACAAGACGGTGGAAGCCGCCGCCATCGTGCGCGCGGCCACCGGCGCCGACCGCAAGCTGATCGCGGCCGTCAACGTCTTCGACGTATTCGAGGGCGCATCGGTCGGCGAGGGCAAGAAGTCCATCGCCATCGAGGTCGTCTTCCAGCCGACCGACAAGACGCTGACCGACGAGGACTTCGAGGCCGTGACGGCCAAGATCGTCGGCAATGTGGTGAAGACCACCGGCGGCACGCTGCGGGCGTAAAATTGGCGAGGGGCGATAGCCCCTCATCCGCCTGCCGGCACCTTCTCCCCGCAAGCGGGGAGAAGGGACGTTGCCGCACCGCTTCCTTTCATTGAGGCAAGGCTCGCCACAGCCTCCTTCTCCCCGCCTGCGGGGAGAAGGTCGCGACAGCGGGATGAGGGGCCATCGCCACGCCCCAACCCTCACGCGTTGCCGATCAGCACCCCCGCCGCCAGCACGAGGCTGCCGCCGAGCACGACCTGCAGCACGGCGCGGAAGAACGGCGTTTCCATGTAGCGGTTCTGGATGAAGGCGATGGCCCAGAGCTCGATGAAGACGACGAAGACGGCGATGGTGGTCGCCAGCATGAAATTCGGGATGAGATAGGGCAGCGCGTGGCCGAGGCCGCCGAGCGCCGTCATGATGCCCGAAGCAAGGCCGCGCCTCACCGGCGAGCCGCGGCCGGAGAGCTTGCCGTCGTCATGGGCGGCTTCCGTGAAGCCCATGGAGATGCCCGCACCGACGGAGGCCGAGAGGCCGACGAGGAAGGTCTGCCAGGTATCCTGCGTGGCGAAGGCGGCGGCGAAGATCGGCGCGAGCGTCGAGACCGAGCCGTCCATCAGGCCGGCAAGGCCGGGCTGCACATAGGTCAGCACGAATTGCCGCCGCGCCGTCTGGTCCTCCTCCGCCCGCACGTCCTGCGGCGTGTGCTCCTCGCCCAGCCGATGGGCGAGCGATTCGTGCGACTTCTCCGCGAGCGCCAGATCGCCGAGCAGCTTTCGCGTCGGGGCGTCCTGCGTGCGCGCGGCGGCCGTCAGGTAGAAGCGGTGCGCCGCCTCCTCCATGGCCTCGGCCTGCTCGCGGATCCTGTCGAGCGGCATGTTGCGGATCAGCCAGTCGGGCTTCCGCTCCGGGAAATCGCGGACATATTCGCGGCGGACCAGCGGAATGCGGTCGCCGAAGCGCTCGATATGCCGGTCGATCAGCATCTGGCGGTGGTGGCTCTCCTCCTCCGCCATCTCCTCGAAGATGCGCGCGGAATTGGGATAGGCATCCTGCAGCTCATCCGCATAGGCAAGATAGATGCGGCCGTCATCCTCCTCGGAGGAGATGGCGAGGGCGAGGATTTCCTGCTCGCTGAGCGATTCGAGGCTGCGCTTGCCGGAACTGAGAAGGCGGGAGAACATCTGCGGTCATCCAGTTTAGAACTATTCTAAATATAGGAGAAAGAGTGCCCCGGTCAACCTCGACAGCGTGCGATGCATGAGGCTAGATTGGCCTTCGCAGAGACTGTAAGGGACGAGACGTGACCGGTGCATTGAAGCCGCTTTCCACAAGCCGCGACACGCTGCTCGACCGTCTCGGCCGCCTGGTCGCCGACCGGCTGCAAAGCCAGACTTCCGGCTACGAGCCCTATACGCCCTCCGATCCCGAGACGCTGGCGCGCACGCTGCGGCCCGGCGATATCCTGCTGGTGGAGGGCAACCAGAAGGTCTCGGCGGCGATCAAGTATCTCACGCAGTCGACCTGGTCCCATGCCGCGCTCTTCGTGGGCGACGCGGTGCCGCTGACGCTGGACCAGGCGGCCCTGCCGGCCACCGAGCGGCCGCAGCTCGTCGAGGTCAATCTCGGCGAGGGGTGCGTCGCCGTGCCGCTCACCAAATACCGCACCTACAATACGCGCATCTGCCGCCCTATCGGCCTGACGCCGGAGGATCGGGATACGCTGATCGCCTTCATGATCTCGCGGCTCGGCCTGAAATACGACATGAAGAACATCACGGACATGCTGCGCTATTTCCTGCCGACACCGCCCATTCCGGTGCGCTGGCGGCGGCGCATGATCGCCTTCGGCTCGGGCGATCCGACGCGGGCGATCTGCTCGACGCTGATCGCGGAAGCCTTCGAGGCGATCCGCTACCCGATCCTGCCGGACGTGACGCGCGCGCCCGGCCACGCGGCGGCGACCTCGCCCTATTCGCGGCAGGAGATCCTGCACATCCGGCACCATTCGCTCTACACGCCGCGCGACTTCGACCTCTCGCCCTATTTCGAGATCGTCAAGCCGACGCTCAAATACGGCTTCGACTACAAGCGGCTGGAATGGGGCCCTGACAGAGAAGGGCCGTAGAACGGCCCTTCGAAGATTTGCAGCAATGTGGCGGGAGCTCGGAGCGTTTCGGCGCATTTCCGGACGCAAAACCGCTGCGCACTTTTGCTGGAAATGCTCTATCCCTGACGCAGCGGCGAGATGGAGATCTCGACGCGGCGGTTCTGCGCGCGGCCGGCTTCCGAGGCATTGGAGGCGATCGGGCGCTCCAGGCCGTAGCCCATCGCCGACATGCGCCGCGGGTCGATGCCGCGCGAGGCGAGGTAATTGGCGACCGAGTTGGCGCGGCGCTCGGAAAGATCCTGGTTGTAGCCGGCATTGCCGACCGAGTCGGTATGGCCGTCGACGTCGATCAGCGTCTTGTCGAACTTGCGCAGCACGATGGCGACGGAATCGAGCGTCTCGTAGAAGGGCGGGATCACCCGGTCCTGGTCGGTCGCAAAGGTGATGTTCGAAGGCATGTTGAGGATGATGCGGTCGCCGTTGCGCGTCACCGAGACGCCGGTGCCCTGGAGCTGCGCGCGCAGCTCGGCTTCCTGATTGTCCATGTAGTTGCCGATGGCGCCGCCGGCAAGCGCGCCGACGCCAGCGCCGATCAGGGCCGCGTTGCGGCGCTGGACGGGATTGTTGCCGATGAGGAGGCCGGCGACCGCGCCCATGCCCGCGCCGATGGCCGCGCCGCCGGCCGTGTTGGAGACCTTCTGTTCGCCCGTATAGGGATCGGTCGTCGTGCAGGCAGAAAGAAAGGCCGCGGCAACCGCGACAATCGCGCATTTCTTGTACATTGAGGGTCCCCGGAGGTTTCGATGATTCTGCTTCAACCTAGCGATTGCGGCAGGAACATGAAAGAGACCCTTCCGCCCGGCCTTTCCCCCGAAGCATTTTCGTTTTGCGGCTTTCCGGATGCAAGCCGCAGTGCAACGGGCCGGGACTGCTCTAGCTTTCGTCGTCTCCGCCCGACGTCACCCCGGCGCTTGCCGCGACGACGAGCGCCGTTCCGAGCATCTGGAAGGGCGTCATCGGCTGGCCGAGGACGAGGAAGCCGGCAAGCGCGCCGAGCGCCGGCTCGAGGCTCATCAGGATGCCGAAGGCCGAGGTCGGCATGCGGCGCAGCGCGATCATCTCCAGCGCATAGGGAAGCAGGGGCACGAGGACGGCAAGGCCGAGCATCATGCCGAGGCCTTCGGGGTTGAACGCCTCGGCGGCCCGCGGCAGGCCGAAGGGAGCGGCGGCGACGGCGGCGACCAGCAGCGACATCGAAAGGCCCTCCAGCCCCCGGAACATCCTGCCCGTCTTCTTCATGAGGATGATGTAGGTGCCCCAGCCGATGCCCGCGCCGCAGGCGAAGAGCACGCCGACGGGATCGCCGACCCAGCCCGCGCCATCATGGGACAGAAGCACGACGCCGGCAAAGGCCGCGAGCGGCCAGACCAGCCGCCAGCCGCCGCCGAGCGACCAGGTGGCCACAGCGAGCGGGCCGAGGAACTCGATCGCCACGGCAAGGCCGAGCGGAATGCGGTCGATGGCGGCGAAGAAGCAGAGCGTCATCGCCGCCATGGTGGCGCCGAGCGACAGCGCGCTCAGCCATTGCTCGCGGCTGTAGGAGCGCATCGGCGGGCGAACGACGAGCGCCAGCACGAGCGCCGCCATGATGAGGCGAAAGAAGGTGGTGGTGGAAGGCCCGTAGGCGGAAATCGCCGTCGCGGAAAACGCCGAGCCGAACTGGATGCTCGACATGGAGGCAAGACAGAGCAGCACGCCCGAAAGAAGCCCCGTATTGCCGGGACGCGGCATTGCCTGCTGATCCGCCATGAAAGGCCCTCCCGGCCCGTTGTGCCCGGGCTTGCGCATGGGGCATGTTTGCTGGCACTGCTCTAACGGAGGGCCTGCCATCCGGCAAATTGATATTTATGACGGCTTGCTTCAGCAAAATTGATGGGGCTCAGCCCGCCACGCCCTTCAGTGTATTGGCGACGTTGAGGCCGATCTCCGGCACGCCGTAGCCGCCCTCCATGACGACGAGCACCGGCACGCCGCTCGCCGCGACCGCCCGGCCCATCGTCACATAGTCCGGCGAGGTGAGCTTGAAGAAGGAGATCGGGTCCTTTTCGAACGTATCGACGCCGAGCGAGAGGACGATGGCCTCCGCGCCGAAGGCGGCGATGCGCTTCAGGGCATCGAGAAGCGCCGCCTCCCAGACGGAATAGGGCGTTCCCGGCGCCATGGGATAGTTCTGCGTCGTGCCCGCGCCCGCGCCCTTGCCGGTCTCCTCCGCATAGCCGAGGAAATGCGGGAAGGCCTCGGCGGGATCGCCGTGCAGCGAGGCGAAATAGACGTCGCCGCGCTCGTAGAAGATATCCTGCGTGCCGTTGCCGTGGTGGAAGTCGACGTCGAGGATCGCGACCTTCCTCGCGCCCTTGTCGAGGAGACGCTGGGCAGCGACCGCAGCATTGTTGATGAAGCAGTAGCCGCCGAAGCTGTCGATGCCGGCATGGTGGCCCGGCGGGCGGCAGAGCGCGAAGGCGGCCTTCGCGCCGTCTGCGACGATATCGGCCGCCGTCAGGGCCGTGCGCATGGAGGAAAGCGCCGCTTCCCAGGTGCCGGGCGAGATCGCCGTCTCGGCGGCGTTGCAGTAATAGCCGAGCAGGCCGTCGATCTGGGTCGGAATGCGCGGTGAGGTACGGCGTACGGGGAAGGACGTGGCGATGGCTTCGCCCTTGTAGCCGGCGGCCTTCCACTGGTCCCAGGCGGTTTCCAGGAAGGAAAGATAGCCGGCGTCATGCACCTTCAGCGCGGTTTCCAGACCGTACTGATCGGGCGCGGCGATGTCGGTGAAGCCGGCGTCCTTGGCCGCGGCGAGGATCCATTCCGCCCGGAACGGCGCCTCGAAGGGCGGCACCAGTTCGCCGCCGTAAAGCTCGCTGCGAGCGTTCCTGAGCTTGTGGTCCTCGGAAAAGATGACGCGCATGAAGGGTTCCCCGTTTTTCATTCGGCGCGACGGTAGTGCATTTTCGCCGGAAGGGAAATCTCTCCCGCGGGGTAGGGAAGGCCCCTTCGCCCCGCGGGCGGCGGAGCGAAGGGTGCGGCCCGGTCGGGATCAGGCGACGGCAGCGCGCTGCTGACGGGCAAGGCCGATCTGCTTGAGGAGCAGGATGTCGGCGACCGCCACGGCGGCAACCGCGACGAGCCCCGTGCCGGTCAGCGTCAGGCCGCCGCGGGCAAGGAGGAGAACGGCGACGCTGCCGATCACCCAGAGAGCATCTCCCGTGACGGCGACGCGCACGGCGGCGGGCGACGGCCGATCCTGCCGACCGACGGCGAGGTGGAAGGCACCCCAGAGGACGAAGAAGGCGGCAAGGCCGGTGAGGACGGCGGGTGTCGCATGCGGGCCGACGAGGCCGCCGATCGGGTCGACAAAGAGAAAGAGGGCGATGCCCGCGGCGAGAGAGAAGACGCCGTCGGCGAGCATGACGGATTTCAGAAGGTTGCGGTTGAGGGCTGCGAACATGATGGGCTCCTTTCGTTGTCGATGGGGCCATCCTGTCGCGGCGAGGGAGGCAAACCAATTACCTTGGAGGTAATGGAAATTCCGGCGCCGCTCCTGTCTATTACAGACAGGCATGGAGGCGGACATGGAATTCGGCGAACATCTCAGGGAATGGCGCAGCCATCGGCGCTTCAGCCAACTGGAGCTGGCGAGCGAGGCGGGCATTTCGGCCCGCCATCTCTCCTTCCTGGAGACCGGCCGCTCGCGCCCCTCGGAAGGCATGATCCTGCGGCTTTCCGCCGTGCTCGACATTCCGGCGCGCGACCAGGGCCTGCTTTTCTCCGCCGCCGGCTTCCGGCCGCGCTTTACCACTGCGCCGGCGGCCGGCCTTTCGACCTTTCCACCGGCGGTGGCCGAGGCCATCGGCCTCATCCTCGCCCGCCACGATCCCTATCCGGGCGTCGTCTTCGACCATGAATACAATGTGCTGACCGCCAACCAGGCCTTTCTCGGCCTTGCCGGCATGGCGGGGATTACGGTTTCGCCGGGCGACAATTTCCTCGACGCCTATCTCGGCGCGACGCCGCTGCGCTCCATCATCGTCAACTGGGCGCAGTCGGCGGCCGATCTCGTCCACCGCATCCGTGCCGAGGCCTGGCTGCAGGGGCCGCGCAGCCCGCTTTCAAAACGCATCGAGCGGCTGGCGGCGGCGGAAGAAATCCGCGCGGCGCTGGAAGCCTTTCCGGAAAGCGAGCGGCTGCCGGTCCTGCCCATCGAGATGAAGATCGGCGTAAAGCGCTTCAACTGGATCACCACGCTCACCTCCTTCGGCTCGGCGCAGGATGCGCTGGTGCAGGGCGTGCTGATCGAGAGCTTCTTCCCGGCCGATGCCGAGACGCGGGCTCACTTCGAGGGCGCGATCAACCGTTGATGACGACCATGCCGCCGATGATGAGGGCGGCGCCGAGAGCGTAGCGCAGCGTCAGCGCCTCGCCGAGGAAGATACTTGCCAGGACAGGCACGAAGCAGAAGGTCAGCGCCATGAAGGAATAGCCGATCGTCAGCGGCACTGCCTTCAGCACGAATATCCAGATAATCGTGCCGGCACCGTAAATGGCGAGCGCGACCAGCAACAGCGGGTTGACCATCAGCGCGGCGAGGCCCTTGACGCCGAAATCGCCTGTCGTACCGCTCGTCAGCTTGAAAAGGACCTGTCCTGCCGCGATCATGAGCGGCGTGCCGACGAGGCCGGCCCAAATGGCAGGGCTATGGCCGCCCGTCGTCACGCGATCGGCTCCGGCCGGTCTTCCATGTAAAGGATGTCGCGGCCGATATCGATGCACAAATGATGCTCCGGGACCGGATGCACCGCCCTCAGGAAGGAATGCGTGTAGGGGAAGAAGTTGAAATGCGGATTGAAGCTATAACGGTATTCCCGCTCGCGCGGCACGACGATGATCAACCGGCGGCGCGCGATGCGGCGCAGTTCGGCGATCGCCTGGCGGTATTCCAGAACATGCTCGATGACATGGGTGCAGACGACCGTATCGAACTCGCCGTCCGAAAAGGGCAGTGATTCGATCATCGCCGCGACATATTCGACGCCATCGATACCGGCAGCATCCTCTATCACGAAATCGACGCCCGTCAGCCGCTCCAGGCATGGATTACCCACTTTGATGTGGCTCAGCAGCGCGCCGGTGCCACAGCCGACGTCGCAGACGCTCTTGCCGACGATGGAGGCGACGATCCGATCGATGCAGGCCTGCGAATTGTCCGTGCCGGCGTGGACGCGTGGATGCTCGCGATACAGGTCCTCGTACTCCCCGGCGGTAAGGAACGGCGCGCGCTCGCGGAACCTTGCCAGCTTGGTGATGTGTTTGCCCCAGACGAGGCTGGCGGCCTGCCTGAACAGCGCGGAATCGCGCAGGATCGGCGGCAGCACGTCCTCGATCACGAAGCGGATGCGGTTGGTAGTTTCCCGGTTCATGTGGCTGTTCTCAACGATTGGGCTCAGGCAGCGAGATGGCGTACGGCTTTGTCTCCAGCATTTCGGGCGGACCGGACGTGCCGGCCGGCGGGCAGGTTCATGTAGTGGATGCGCAGCTGCTCGGCCCGGGCGCGGGCGAGTGAATCGAGGATGAGGCCGACGGAAAAGACGAGGAAGGAGATCATCATCAGCACCAGCGAGAAGACCCAGGTCGGCATGCGGTCGACGAGGCCGGTGCGGAAATAGGCCATCAGGACCGGCGCCATGAAGACGAGGCTGAGGCCCATGAAGCCGCCGCTGATCGCGCCGAAGAAGGTGAAGGGGCGTGTCTCCTTCATCAGCATGGCGAACATCCAGAGGATCCTCGCGCCGTCGCGGAAGGTCGAGAGCTTGGAATGCGAGCCCTCGGGGCGGCGGCCGTAGTCGAGCTCCAGCTCGGCGACCGGCAGGCGCAGGCGCGAGGCATGCACCGACATCTCCGTCTCGATCTCGAAGCCGCCGGAAACGGCCGGGAAGCTCTTGGCGAACCGGCGGGAGAAGGCACGGTAGCCGGAGAAGATATCGGAGAAATCGTTGCCGAAGAGCGAGCGGTAGAGCGTGTTGAAGATGCGGTTGCCGAAGGCGTGGCCCTGGCGGCCGGCATCGGCACGCACGCCGCGGCGCGTGCCGACGACCATGTCGGCGCCCTCGGTGATCAGCGTGCGGATCAGCTCCGGCGCATCCGGGGCGGCATAGGTGCCGTCGCCGTCGGCCATGACATAGATATCCGCATCGATGTCGGAGAACATGCGGCGCACCACATTGCCCTTGCCCTGGCGGCGCTCGCGCACCACCGTCGCGCCGGCCAGCGCGGCGCGCAGCGCCGTCGAATCGGTGGAATTGTTGTCGTAGACATAGATGCGGGCCGTCGGCAGCGCGGCGCGGAACCCGGTCACGACCTCGCCTATCGTCTGCGCCTCGTTGTAGCAGGGCAGCAGCACGGCGATATCGAGGTCTTCCAGCAAGGCATGCGTCATGGCGGCGCGATCTCCCGAGGCAGGCCGGCTCATGCGACCTCAGGTTTTACTATTTCTTGAGAAGGTTAAGGCTAGGTTTCGGCAGGCTTCCCATGGCGTCGGAAAGGGCTTCCCGTGTCGAAAACCATGCCTGCGGCTCTCCCGCTCGCACCAGCGGGCACATCCGCGCCGCGTCAGGGCATGACGCTGCAGGTGCTCGCCCTCTATGCGCTCGTGGCGATTTCCCTCGTGCTTGTCGTTTCACTGCCCTTCGCCACGGACTATGTCGGCGCCGACAATGACGACACGATGCGACTCGTCGTGGTGCGCGACCTGCTGGCCGGCCAGAGCTGGTTCGACACGACGCAATACCGCCTTGGCCTTGCGGGGGGCACGCTGATGCACTGGTCGCGCTTCATCGACCTGCCGATCGCCAATCTCATCAGCTTCTTCTCGCTGTTCACCGATGCGCGGCATGCCGAGGCCATCGCGCTCGCCGTCTGGCCGACATCCCTCGTCGTGCCGGTGCTGTACGGCATGGGGCTTGCGGGCTACCGGCTCGGCGGCAAGGCCGCCATGCATGCGACGCTGGTGCTGACCACCGTCTTTGTCGTCGCGCTCAATCGCTTCCAGCCGGGCGCCATCGATCATCACAATGTCCAGCTCGCGCTTATCGCCTGCATATCGGCCATGCTGCTCGATCCCGGCAGGCGGGCGCGCGACCATGCGGTGGCCGGCCTGCTTGCCGGCCTTGCCATCGCCATCGGCGCGGAGACGACGCCGCTGATCGGCGCCGTCTGCCTTGTCGTCGCGCTGCGCTGGGTGTGGCACGGAGAAGCCTTCCGCGAGGCGGCGGCCGCCTTCGGCCTGTCGCTGGCGCTGACGATCACCGTCGCCTTCTTCGCGACGGTCGCATCCGCGCGCTACACGCAGGTGACCTGCGACAGCCTTTCCTATGGCTTCTATGCGCTGGCGACGCTCGGCGGCGGCGTGCTGTTCCTGGTGGCCTCGCTCGCCAGCGGCCGGTCGTTCGGCGGAAGGCTTGCGGCGCTTGCCGGCGGCGGCGCGATCCTTGCGGCCTCGGTGCTGATCATCGCGCCCGGCTGCCTTGCCAACCCGCTCGACACGCTCGATCCGCTGTTGAAGACCTTCTGGCTCTCCGGCGTCATTGAGGCGCAATCGGCCGTCGCGCAGTTCAGGCTCGATCCGGGATCGGTCGGCAGCTTCTATGCACCCGGCCTTCTCGCCATGCTGGTCTGCCTCTGGCGCATCCGGCGGAGGGAAGCCGCCGAGGGGCATCTCGTCGTCCTCAGCCTGCTGGCGGTCGCCTTCGCCGTCTCGCTGATCCAGATCCGCGGCGCGATCTTCTCCAACATGCTCTCGGCGCTGCCGCTCGGCCTTGCCATCGCTGATCTCAGGAAAGCCTCCAACGCCGCCCCGAAGAACCTCAAGCTCGGGCTCGCCTTCATCGCCATGACGCTCGCCTCCGTGCCCGCGAGCTGGGCGCTTGCGGGCGCGCTGCTGCCCGGCCGCTCGCAGGACACGCTGCGCGCCGGGCTCTCCAGCACCGCCGCCGAGCGCCCCTCCTGCACCGCCGAGGCATCGATCGCCCCGCTCGCCGCCGAGCCCGTCGGCGTGGTGGCCGGCGCCTCCAATCTCGGTTCGCCGATCCTGCGCTATACCGGCCACCGCGTTCTTTCCGCGCCCTATCACCGCAACCAGGGCGGCATGCTGACGGAACTGCATATCGGCCTTTCCAACCCGCACCAGGCGGAAGCCTTCCTGCGCGGCGCGCATGTGACGCTGCTCGCCTTCTGCGGGGCGGATACGCAGACCCGCGACATCGCCGAAGCGGAGCCCGGCGGCCTTTACGCCGATCTCCTCAAGGGCAGGGTGCCGGCCTATCTGGAGCCGGTTGCCGGCACGGAAAACGCCGCCTTGCAGCTCTACCGGATGCGGCCGGAATAGGGCTGGGGATGCCGGTGTGCCCTGCCGTGCCATCGGCGGGAAAACGCACTACACTTGCCGGCATGAGCTTCTTTTCCGAAAACGATTCGCCCAGCAACCTTGCCGAATATTCGGTGTCGGAGCTGTCCGGCTCCATCAAGCGCACCGTCGAGCAGGCCTTCGACCAGGTGCGCGTGCGCGGCGAGATTTCCGGCTATCGCGGCCCGCATTCCTCGGGACATGCCTATTTCTCGCTGAAGGACGACAAGGCGCGCATCGACGCGGTGATCTGGAAGGGCAGCTTCTCGCGCCTTCGCTTCAAGCCGGAAGAGGGCATGGAGGTGATCGCGACCGGCAAGATCACCACCTTCCCGGGCTCCTCGAAATACCAGATCGTCATCGAGACGCTGGAGCCGGCCGGCGCCGGCGCGCTGATGGCGCTGCTGGAAGAGCGCCGCCGCAAGCTTGCCGCCGAAGGGCTGTTCGATACGGATCGCAAGAAGCCGCTGCCCTTCCTGCCCAAGGTCATCGGGGTCGTGACCTCGCCCACCGGCGCGGTCATCCGCGATATCCTCCACCGCATCGCCGACCGTTTCCCGGTCCATGTCGTGGTATGGCCGGTGAAGGTGCAGGGCGAAGGCTCGGGGCAGGAGGTCGCGGCGGCCATCGAGGGCTTCAACACGCTGGACCCGCTCGGGCCGATCCGGCGGCCGGACGTGCTGATCGTCGCGCGCGGCGGCGGCAGCCTCGAAGACCTCTGGAGCTTCAACGACGAGATCGTGGTACGTGCCGCAGCCGCCTCGCGGATCCCGCTGATCTCCGCCGTCGGCCACGAGACGGACTGGACGCTGATCGACCACGCGGCCGACCGCCGCGCGCCGACGCCCACGGGCGCGGCCGAAATGGCCGTGCCAGTGAAGGCCGATCTCGATGCGGAGATCGCCTCGCTCGCCGCGCGGCTGCGCGGGGCGACGGCCCGCCAGATGGACAACCGCCGGCAGGGTGTTCGCGCGCTTGCCCGCGCGCTTCCCTCGCTCGACCAGCTTCTCGCCCTGCCGCGCCGCCGCTTCGACGAGGCATCGGCCGGGCTCGGGCGCGGCCTGCAGATGAACACGGTGAACAAGCGCCGCGCCTTCGAGCGCACGGCGGCGCATCTGCGGTCCGACATGCTGCTGACCCGCATTGGCGAGCGCCGCCAGCGTGTCGCCGACCGGCTGCTCCGGGCCGAGCGCATCGTGGAGCGCCGGCTCGACCAGCTCCGCGCGCGCCTCTCGGCCTTCGACGTATCGCTGCGCGCGACGCCCGCCCGCATCACGGCACAGACCGAACGCGCGCGCGACCGGCTGAACGGCCTTGCTCTTCGGGCGGAGAGCGCGCTTTCCGGCGACCTTTCCAGGCGGCGCGCCCTGCTTCTGGCGCAGGATCGCATGCTGCAGTCCCTCTCCTATCGCAATGTGCTGAAGCGCGGCTATGCGCTGGTGCGCGACGAGGACGGCGTGCCGGTCAAGGGCGCCGCCGAGCTTGGCCCCGGCCGTGCCATCGCCATCGAGTTCGCCGACGGCACGGTGGATGCCGTCACCGGATCGGGCGGCGGGACGCCAAGAAAGAAGCCGGCGAAGGCGGAAGCGGAGAAGCCCGCGACCCGCCAGGGCTCGCTGTTCTGAGGCCGCCATGCGCATCCTTCTCGTGCTCGCCCATCCGCTGGAGGAAAGTTTTGCCGCAAGCGTCACTGAAACGGTACGCCGGAAGCTGATCGCCAACGGCCACACTGTCGACCTGCTCGATCTCTACCGCGAGGACTTCGACCCGCGGCTCAGCCATTCGGAACGCTCGCGCTATTTCGAGCCGGCTTACGACCCATCCGAGGCCGGGCCCTTCGTCTCCCGGCTGAAGCAGGCGGATGGGCTGGTGCTGGTATTTCCGCAATGGTGGTTCAATTTTCCGGCCATCCTCAAGGGGTTCTTCGACCGGGTCTTCGCACCGGGCGTCGCCTTCGAGAACGATCCGGACGGCGGGCGCATCCAGCCGCGGCTCGGCAATATCCATCTCTTCTGGGCCTTCACCACGACGGGCTCGCCCTGGTGGGTGGTCAACCTCTATATGGGCAACCCGGTGCGGCGCCTGCTGAAGCGCGGCATCGCCGCCTTCTGCGCCAAGGGGCTCGATTTCAAGATGGTCAATCTCTACGACATGGACCGCATCGACGATGCGAAGCGCAAGGCGCATCTCGCACGGGTCGAAAAACTCGTCGACCGGATCTGACTATTCGAAATCCTTGAGGAATTTTCGCAGGAGGCTATCGAGCGCCGCCCGCTCGCCCGCGTCCAGGCTTTCGAGCAGCCGATGCTCGTTTTCGACATGGGCCGTCACCGCCTCGTCCACCAGCGCAAGACCCTTCGGCGTCAGCGCGATGATGACGCCGCGCCGGTCGTCCGGATTGTGCGAGCGCTCGATCAGCGCGGCCTTTTCCAGCTGGTCGAGCCGGTTGGTCATCGTGCCGGAGCTGACCATGGTCGTCGCGATGAGATCGCCGGGCGAAAGCCGGTAGGGCGGGCCGGAACGACGCAGCGTCGCCAGCACGTCGAAGCTCGCCGAATTGAGCCCATGCGCCAGGAGCGTCTTCTCGATCTCGCGGGCGACATGGATGCGCAGCCGCGCCAGCCGGCCGAAGAGGCCCATCGGCGCGACGTCGAGGTCCGGCCGTTCGCGGTTCCACTGTTCAAGAATTCTGTCGACGTGATCCATGGCTCGACTAAAGCAGAAATTATCTTGACGTCAAGATAAACCAATATATCTTGAGATCAAGATTCTTTATATGGAGACATTCCATGTCCCGCGCTTCCGACCTTCTCCTCACCGCCATCGCGCCCGCCGTCTGGGGCAGCACCTATATCGTCACGACCGAGCTTCTGCCGGCCGGCTATCCCCTGACCGTCGCCATGCTGCGCGCCCTGCCCGCCGGGCTTCTCCTGCTGGCGCTTGTTCGCCAGCTGCCCAGCGGCATCTGGTGGCCGCGCACCTTCCTGCTCGGCGCGCTGAACTTCTCCTTCTTCTGGGCAATGCTCTTCGTTTCGGCCTACCGGCTGCCGGGCGGTGTCGCGGCAACGGTCGGGGCCATCCAGCCGCTGATCGTGCTCGGCCTGTCGCGTGCGGTGATGGGAACGGTCGTGCGGCCGCTCTCGGTTCTCGCCGGCCTTGCCGGCATCGGCGGCGTCGCGCTGCTGGTGCTGACGCCGGCCGCGGCGCTCGACCCGGTCGGCATCGCCGCGGGCCTTGCCGGCGCGGTCTCCATGGCCTTCGGCACCGTGCTCTCACGCCACTGGCAGCCGCCCGTGCCGCCGTTGACCTTCACCGCCTGGCAACTCACCGCCGGCGGCCTACTGCTGGTGCCCGTCGCACTGGTCTTCGAGCCGGCCTTGCCGATGCCGACAACGGAAAACCTCGTCGGCTTCCTCTATCTCGGCGTGATCGGCGGGGCGCTCACCTATATCGTCTGGTTCCGCGGCCTTGCGCGGCTCGATCCGGCAACGATCTCGCCGCTCGGCTTCCTCAGCCCGCTTGTCGCCGTCGTGCTCGGCTGGGCGCTGCTCGGGCAGGATCTCAGCCTGCTGCAGATCGGCGGCATGGTCGTCGTGCTGGGCAGCGTGTGGCTCAGCCAGCGGGCGCAGGCGACAGTGGCGCAGCCTGCCGCCGGCGGAAAGGCCGTATCGTCAGCCGCTCGCTGACGATTTTCATCCCGCCCGCAGCCATCATCCCCGGGTCAAACCCGGGGATGAGCGTGCCGGAGGAATGGGATGCGAAAGCTCACGCCCACTCGCCGGCGCGCATGACCGGGGTGCGGCTTCCATCGGCGCGGATGCCGTCGATATCCACCTTGTCGGAGCCGATCATCCAGTCGATGTGGATCAGGCTTTCATTGCCGCCCTGCGCGCGGATCTGCTCCGGTGAAAGGCTTGCGCCGTCGAGGAAGCACTTGGAATAGCACTGGCCGAGCGCGATGTGGCAGGAGGCGTTCTCGTCGAACAGCGTGTTGTAGAAGAGGATGCCGCTTGCCGAGATCGGCGAGGAATGCGGCACCAGCGCCACTTCGCCAAGCCGGCGCGCGCCCTCGTCCGTGTCCAGCACCTTGTTCAGCACAGCCTCGCCCTTCGACGCCTTCGCCTCGACGATGCGGCCGCCCTCGAAGCGCACCTGGATATCGTCGATCAGCGTGCCCTGGTGGGAAAGCGGCTTGGTAGAGGAGACGTGGCCTTCGACGCGCAGCGCATGGGGCGTGGTGAAGACCTCTTCCGTCGGGATGTTGGGATTGCAGGTGATGCCGTTCTTCGCCGTGGAGGCGCCGCCGTGCCATTCGTGACCATCGGCAAGGCCGACCGTGAGGTCCGTGCCCGGACCCTTGAAATGCAGGGCGGAGAAGCGCTCGCCATTCAGCCAGGCCGAGCGCTTGGCAAGGTTCGCATTATGCGCCGCCCAGGCCGCGACCGGATCGGCAACGTCGACGCGCGAGGCGGCGAAGATGGCATTGGCGAGTTTCTCGACCGCCACGTTTTCCGGGTCGTTCGGGAAGACCTGCTTCGCCCAGGACGGGTTCGGATAGGAGACGATGTTCCAGTTGATGTCGAAATTGGCGATCTTCTCCAGCGCCGGCTTGTAGGCGGTGGAATTGGCCTTGTTGGCGCGGGCGACCTTGGCCGGATCCTCGGCCGAAAGCAGCATCGGATTGTCGCCGGCGATGGCGAGGCGCGCCGCGCCGTTGGCGTAAGCCTTGGCCATGCCCTCGTAGAGCCAGTCCGTCGCGCGGTCGAAGCTCTCGTCCGGCGCATGGCGGTAGCGGGCGAGCGTCGCCTCCTCGTCGGCATAGAAGGTACTGACGAGGCCTGCGCCGGCCATATAGGCATGCTTGGTGATGAGGCGGACGAGCGGCAGCGCGGCGATCGGCGCGGTCATCACGAGGTCCTGCCCCTTCTGGAGCTGGAGGCCGACGCGCACGGCGACTTCGGCGAGTTTTTCGAGCTTTTGCGGATCGACGGAAGGATTGGTCATGGCAGCCTGCTTTCTGGAATCGATGCGGGAAACGTAGTGCGCCAAAGCGGCAATGAGAAGGTCAGGCGACGACGGGCGCGGCAATCGCCTTCAGCGCCATCACCACGTCGCGCGGCGCAAGGCGTACCTGGAGGCCGCGCTGGCCGCCGTTCATGTAGACGGCCTCATGCGCCAGCGCCTCCTCCTCTATGGCGGCCGGCACCTGCTTCTTCTGGCCGAAGGGGCTGATGCCGCCGACGACGAAGCCGGTCAGCCGCTCGGCATCCGCCGGCTTCATCATGTTGGCGGACTTGCCCTTGAAGGCACTTGCCAGCTTTTTCATGCTGACCTCGCGATCCGAGGGCACGATGACGCAGACCGGCTTGCCGTCCACCTCCGCCATCAGCGTCTTGAGGACACGCGCTGGATCCTCCCCCAACGCTTCGGCGGCCTGGATGCCGACGCGGTCGGCGGTCGGGTCGTAGTCGTAGGTGTGGACGGTGAAGGAAACGCCGGCCTTGGCGAGGGCCTGGGTGGCGCGGGTGGTCTTGGACATGGCGGGCCATCAATGAGAAATCGATCGGTCCGCATGGGTGCAGGAGAGGAGCCGGCATGTCAATGCGGTCGGGGCGCCAGTGAGCGACGGCGCGCCTGTTCCCGCGGGAACAGCGGACGGCGGAGGGATGTGAGACCTTCTGATCACCGGATGAGAGAGGCTCATCCCCACCGATCAGGAGAGAGACCCATGCGCAAGATCATCATTTCCGCCACCATCGCCCTCGTCGCCGCCATCTCCTTCGCCGCCCCCTCGCAGGCCGGCTACTACAGCTACGGCTACGAGCCCTATTGCTTCGTCAAGAAGGTGAAGACCTACGACTATTACGGCAATGTGATCGTCAGGAAGATCAGGGTCTGCCGCTGAGCGACCCCTCACTGACCTCCCCGAAGGCCCGGATGTTCCCTGCATCCGGGTCTTTCGTTGTCCGGCGGTGCGGATGCGTGGACCCTCGGGTCGAGCCCGAGGATGACGACAGAAGGGAAGTATGGCGCATCTACCAGCCGGCCCGCATGCCGCAGCGTTCAAGGGAAGCGGAAACATGCCCTCCCCTCCGTCATCCTCGGGCTCGACCCGAGGAGCGGCACGGCACGCTCAATAGCCGGCGCTGCGATCCACCAGATGCTCCAGCGGCTTGCCGCTTTCCAGCCGCCCGATCTGGTGGGCGACGTGGCGGAAGAGGGCGGCGACGTCGGAGGCGGCCGCGGCGTGGGGGGTCATGAAGACCTTGTCCATCGACCAGAACGGGCTTTCGAGCGGCAGCGGCTCCTGCTGGAAGACGTCGAGCGAGGCGCCGCGCAGCGTGCCGTCGTTGACGGAGGCGACGATGTCGGCCTCGACCTGGCTGCCGCCGCGGCCGCCATTGATGAAGACCGGGGCGCCGAACGGGCCCTTGCGGCTGAGGCGGGTGAAGAGGCCGGTATTGTAGATATCGCGCGTATCCGGCGTCAGCGGCAGCAGGCCGACGAGGAAATCGGTCCTGCCGAGGAAGGCGTCGAGGCCCTTCTCGTCATAGGTCTCGAAGTCCTCGGCCTTGCGGCCGCTCTTCGACCAGCCGATGACGTTGAAGCCGAGCGCCCTCAGCTTTTGCGCCGAATCCTGCCCGAGTACGCCGAAGCCCATGATGCCGACGGTGATGTCCTTCGCCTCGGGCTGGGGAAGCTCGCGCCAGATGCGCTTTTGCCGCAGCGCCTCATAGGCCTGGTGCTGGCGCAGGTGCATGAGGCATTGCATGACGATCCATTCGCTCATGCGGGTCGTCAGCGTGTCGTC
This sequence comes from Shinella zoogloeoides, assembly GCF_033705735.1. NCBI lineage: Bacteria > Pseudomonadati > Pseudomonadota > Alphaproteobacteria > Hyphomicrobiales > Rhizobiaceae > Shinella > Shinella zoogloeoides. The sequence continues at coordinate 3,371,062 of NZ_CP131130.1, read as the reverse complement.
GACGAAGCGGACGAGCGGCACGTCCGGCAGGCCAGGCAGCGTCAGCACATGGTCGACGCCGGCACCGCCGGAGAAGACGACCTTGAGATCCTTCGCGCGGGAGAAGAGATCGGCGCTTGGCCTCCAGACCACCGCGTAGTCGATGCCGGAAAGGTCGCGGTTGCGGTTTGCCGGATGCAGCAGGTTGATGACCTCGCGTTCGGGAAAAGCGCCCTTGAGCGCGGCGGCGACCTCTTCCTGGTCGAATTTCAGATCGATGATGACCGGGCTTTTCGTCGACATGCTGCTTCCTGCTGCTACTGGCTTATCGTCTCGCTGCGGACGGCTTCGAGGTTGAAGGCGGCGGCCATGAGGGCCTTGGTATAGGCCTCGCCCGGCCGCTCGATGATATCCTTCGCCCGGCCCTTTTCCACCACGCGCCCGCCGCGCATGACGATGATGTCGTTGGCGAGCGCACGCACGACCTTGAGGTCGTGGCTGATGAAGAGATAGGCGAGATTGTGCTTCGCCTGAAGATCGCGCAAGAGTTCGACCACCTGCGCCTGCACGCTCATGTCGAGCGCGGAGGTCGGCTCGTCCAGCATGACGAATTCGGGTTTCAGCACCATGGCGCGGGCGATCGCGATGCGCTGGCGCTGGCCGCCGGAAAATTCGTGCGGGTAGCGCCAGCGGGTCGTGGGGTCGAGGCCGGTTTCCTCCAGTGCAGAGGCGACGCGATGGTCGCGCTCGGCTTCGGAAAGCGAGGGCTCGTGGATCTTCAGGCCTTCAGCCACGATATCGGCGACCGACATGCGCGGCGAGAGCGAGCCGAAGGGGTCCTGGAAGACGATCTGCATGCGCCGGCGCAGCGGCCGCATCTCGGCGAAGGTGCGACTGGCAATATCCTGCCCGACGAAGGCGATGCGGCCTTTCGAGGAGATAAGGCGCGTCAGCGCGAGGCCGAGCGTCGTCTTGCCGGAGCCGGATTCGCCGACGACGCCGAGCGTGTGGCCGGCGCGCAGTTTCAGGTCGATGCCGTCGACGGCCTTCACGTGGTCCACCACGCGACGCATGAAGCCGGCCTTGATCGGGAACCAGACCTTGACGTCCTCCGCCTCCACGACGACAGGCTGGCTGTCGTCGGCCGGACGCGGCTCGCCCCGCGGCTCGGAGGCGAGCAGGTGACGGGTATAGGCGTGCTGCGGGTTGGAGAATATCTCTTCGACAGGGCCGGTCTCGACGATCTTGCCCTTCGTCATCACGCAGACCCGGTCGGCGAACTTGCGCACGATGCCGAGGTCGTGGGTGATGAAGAGCATGGACATGCCGTGCTCTTCCTTGAGGTTCTTCAGGAGCTCGAGGATCTGCGCCTGCACGGTGACGTCGAGCGCGGTGGTCGGCTCGTCGGCGATCAGGAGTTCCGGGCGGTTGGCGAGCGCCATGGCGATCATGACGCGCTGGCGCTGGCCGCCGGAAAGTTCGTGCGGATAGGCGGCGAGGCGCTTTTCCGGCTCGCGGATGCCGACCTGATTGAGGAGTTCGAGGATTTTCGCGCGCGCGGCGGGGCCTTCGATATCCTGGTGCAGCTTCAGGATCTCGCCGATCTGCCGCTCGATGGAATGGAGCGGATTGAGCGAGGTCATCGGCTCCTGGAAGATCATGGTGATGTCGTTGCCGCGCACATTGCGCAGCGCCGCATCCGACGCTTTCAGGAGGTCCTTGCCCTTGAAGACAATCTCGCCGGACGGATGGCTTGCGGCGGGATAGGGCAGCAGCCTCAGGACCGAGTTCGCCGTCACCGACTTGCCGGAGCCGGATTCGCCGACGAGGGCGACGACCTCGCCGCGGTGGATCTCGAAGGAGACGCGGTCGACGGCGAGCGAGGTGTTGCCGCCCTGGTGGAAGGCCACCGACAGGTCGCGGACGGAAAGAATGGTTTCGGGAGCGCTCACCGGAAGGTCTTCCTCGGATCGAAGGCGTCGCGCGTCGCTTCGCCGACGAAGATCAGCAGCGACAGCATGACGGACATGACGACGAAGGCGGTGAGGCCGAGCCACGGCGCCTGAAGGTTCTCCTTGCCCTGCGCGATCAGTTCGCCGAGCGAGGGCGAGCCCGGCGGCATGCCGAAGCCCAGGAAATCGAGCGAGGTGAGCGTGGTGATCGAGCCCGACAGGATGAAGGGCAGGAAGGTGAGCGTCGCGACCATCGCGTTGGGCAGGAGGTGCCGCGCCATGATCGTCGCATTGCCGACGCCGAGCGCACGGGCGGCCCGGACATATTCGAAATTGCGGGCGCGCAGGAACTCGGCGCGCACCACGCCGACGAAGCCGACCCAGGAGAAGAGCAGCATGATGCCGAGCAGGATCCAGAAGCCGGGCGGCAGGATGGCGGCGATGATGAGCAGGATATAGAGCACCGGCATCGAGGACCAGATCTCGATGAAGCGCTGCATCAGAAGGTCCGTCCAGCCGCCGAAATAGCCCTGTATGGCACCGGCCGTCACGCCGACCACGGCCGAGCAGATCGTCAGCGCGAGGCCGAAGAGCACGGAGATGCGGAAGCCGTAGATGACGCGGGCGAGCACGTCGCGCGCCTGGTCGTCCGTGCCGAGCCAGTTGAGATTGTGCCAGTTGCAGTTCACGTCCGCCGCGCCGTCCGGATAGCCGGAGCAGCGCTCCTCCTTCGACATCAGCCAGAAGGGCTTGGTCGGCGCGGAATGCGGGATGTTGGAATTGGTGTTGCTATAGGAATAGCGGATCGGCGGCCAGATCATCCAGCCGTTCGCCTCGATCTCCTCGGTGATGAAATCGGAGCGGTAGTCCGTCTCGGCGAGGAAACCGCCGAATTTCTCCTCCGGGTAATCGATCACGACGGGGAAGAGCAGCTCGCCCTTGTAGGAGGCGAGGATCGGCCGGTCGTTGACGATGCATTCGGCAAAGAGGCTGAGCACGAAGATGACGAGGAAGATCCAGAGCGACCAGTAGCCGCGCCGATTCGCCTTGAAGTTCTCCCAGCGCCGCTTGTTCGTCGGCGAGAGCAGGCCCTTCCTTGGTGGAGCGATCGGGGTCGTATCCGTCACGGCGGTCATCAGACGTCCCTCCGCTCGAAATCGATGCGCGGATCGACCCAGGTATAGATGAGGTCGGAGACGAGGGAGACGACGAGGCCCATCAGCGAGAAGATGAAGAGCGTCGCGAAGACGATGGGATAGTCGCGCCGGACGATGGAATCGTAGCCGAGGCGGCCGAGGCCGTCGAGCGAGAAGATATATTCGATGAGGAGCGAGCCCGTGAAGAAAGCCGAGATGAAGGCGCCGGGGAAGCCGGCGATGATGATCAGCATGGCATTGCGGAAGACGTGGCCGTAGAGCACCTGCCCCTCGGTCAGGCCCTTGGCGCGGGCCGTCGTGACATATTGCTTCTTGATCTCGTCGATGAAGGAGTTCTTCGTCAGGAGCGTCGTCGTGGCGAAGGCGGAGAGCAGCAGCGTGATCAGCGGCAGCGTCATGTGCCACATGTAGTCGAGCGGCTTCTGCCACCAGGCGAGGCTGCTGAAATTGTCCGAGACGATGCCGCGCAGCGGGAACCAGTCGAGGAAAGAGCCGCCGGCGAAGACGACGATGAGCAGGATACCGAAGAGGAAGCTCGGCACCGCATAGCCGATGATAATGATGCCTGATGTCCAGACGTCGAAGGCCGAGCCGTCCTTCACCGCCTTGTGGATGCCGAGCGGGATGGAGATGGCATAGGAGAAGATAAGAATCCAAACGCCGAGCGAGATGGAGACCGGCATCTTCTGCGCGATGAGGTCGACGACGGAGACGTTGCGGAAGAAGCTCTCGCCGAAGTCGAAGCGCATGTAGTCCCACATCATCGTGAAGAAGCGCTCGAGCGGAGGCTTGTCGAAGCCGAACTGCTTTTCCAGCTTGGCGATGAATTCTGGATCGAGGCCGCGCGCGCCGCGATAGGCGCTGTCCTGCCCGACCTGCAGCATGTCGCCGCCCCCGCCGGACAGGCGATCGCCGCCGCTCTGGCTCGTCAGATCCGCGATGACCTGCTCGACCGGGCCGCCGGGCGCGAACTGCACGATCGCGAACGAGATCGCCATGATGCCGAAGATCGTCGGGATCATCAGCAGGATGCGGCGCAGGATATAGGCGCCCATCAGCGATTACCCGCCCGATTGCGCCGCGTCGATGTCCAGCCGTCCAAGCCCGATCCTTCCGTTCTTCCGCCGCCGCGCGGCCGGTGATTCGTCATCGCTATATGGAGCCCAGCCGGACCGCCTGTGCAAGCCCCGGCTCATTTGCCCCGCCTCACCTGGCTGCGTTCTTCGACCACCAGACATCCGGGAAGCCGAGGCCGTAATAGGGCAGTTCCTTCGGCCGGGCGAGGTGGTTCCAGTAGGCGACCTGTACCGACTTGGAATAGAACATCGGCACAAGATAGTGATGGGCGAGCAGCACGCGGTCCATCGCCTTGACGGTGGCGACGAGCTCGGCGCGGTTCGGCGCGAAGATGATCCGGCGGATCAGCTCGTCTATGGCGGGATCGGCGATGCCGGCATAGTTGCGCGAGCCCTGCTGGTCGACCGAGGAGGAACCCCAGTAGTCGACCTGCTCGTTGCCCGGCACCAAGGTCTGCGCCCAGATGCCGTAGAGCATGTCGTAGTCGAAGCTGCGGACGCGGTTGGTGTATTGCGAACTGTCGACCGTGCGGATGCGCGCGTCGACGCCGATATCGGTGAGGCTCTTCACATAGGGCAGGACCGTGCGCTCCTGCGAGGGATTGGACAGCAGGATCTCGATGCCGAAGGGCTCGCCCGTCTTCACGTTCACCAGCTTGCGGTTCTTCAGTTCGTAGCCCGCTTCCTTGAAGAGCATCAGCGCCTTGCGCAGGTTCTCACGCGCCGCCTTCGGATCGCCGGAGACGGGATTGGTATAGGGCGTCGTGAAGACTTCGGACGGGATCTTGTCCTTCAGCTCCTCCAGGATTTCCTTCTCGCGGCCCTCCGGCAGGCCCGAAGAGGCAAGCTCCGTGCCCCAGAAATAACTGTCGATGCGGTTGAGGCGACCATAGGCGAGGTTGCGGTTGAGGCTTTCGAAGTCATAGGCGTAGTTCAGCGCCTCGCGCACCCGCTGATCCCTGAATTTCTCCCGGCGCATGTTCGGCACGAAGGCCTGCATGATGCCGGTGGCGCGCAGCGGATTTTCGATCTCCTCGCGCACGATGCGGCCGTCCTTGGCGGCCGGAAAGTCATAGGCCGTCATCCAGTGGCTGGACGAATTGTCGCGGTAAAAATCGACATTGCCGGCGCGGAAGGCCTCGAATTCCACGTTCCTGTCGCCGAAGAACGTATAGGTGATCGCGCCGAAATTGTTCTGGCCGACATTCACGTTGAGATCCTTGCCCCAATAGTCGTCGCGACGCTCGAAGCGGATGGAGCCGCCGGCCTGGAAGGAGGCGATCCTGTAGGGGCCGGAGCCCATGACGGGCTCCAGCGTCGTGCGGCCTATGTCGCGCTTGTTGCCCTTGGCGTCCGTCCCCTCCCACCAGTGCTTCGGCACGATCTGGAACTGGCCGAGGATGTTGGGAAGCTCGCGGTTGTTCTTCTCGTCGAAGCGGAAGGTGACGTCGCGCTCGCCGGTCTTCTCCGCCGAGACGACGTGCTTGTAGTAGTTGGCGAGCAGCGGATTGTGCTCCTTCGACTTTTCGAAGGAGAAGACCACGTCCTCCGGCGTCACCGGCTGGCCGTCCGCCCACTTGGCTTCGGCTCTCAGGCGGAAGGTGGCGGAGGAAATGTCGTCCGGGAAGGACACGCCCTCGGCCAGCAGGCCATAGGCGGTGGTGATCTCGTCCTCGGCGGATTTCAGCAGCGTGTCGAAGACGAGGGAGGAAACGCCCGAGGCGGCCTCACCCTTGGAGAGGATGGGGTTGAAGGTGTCGTACGTGCCGGTTTCGGAGAGCTTCAACTCGCCGCCCTTCGGCGCTTCGGGATCGACATAGTCGAAATGGGCAAAGCCGTTCGGGTGCTTCAGTTCGCCGATGGTGGAAAGACCGCTGTGCCAGACAGGTTCCTTGGCGTCTTGCGCGAAGGCGCCGGTCGCAGCCCCCAAAGACAGGGCCAGAGCGACCGTGAACACGTTTCTCCCGAAGGCTGCCTGCATGCCAATTCCCTTTCGTATCCTTTGCCGAAGCATGCGGGAGAGAATAGGCAAAATCCGGGCAAATGACAGGCCCGCCATGAAAGCGGCGGTTTTTGCCATGCCTATCACGGGAAGGGATTCACTTCTGCGAAAGGATGGTCGTTTAACCTTTCGCAACCATTGCGACTTTCGAGACCGGACGATGCCAGCCCATTTCCTGCTTTCCCGCCTGACCACCCGCCTTCTCGCCGCCGGCCTTGCGCTGACCGCGCTCGCCTCGCCGCTTGCGGCCGAGGAGCGGCCGGCCAAGGAGCTGTTCGGCGCCAAGCGCCTGCCGGCGATGATGGCGACGAGCCCCTACGGGTCCTATGCCAAGGGCTGCATCGCCGGCGCGGTGGCCATCCCGACGGACGGCCCGGCCTGGCAGGCGATGCGCCTGTCGCGCAACCGCCGCTGGGGCCATCCGAACATGATCGCGCTGCTGGAGCAGTTTTCGCAGGACGCCCGCGAAATCGGCTGGCCGGGGCTGCTGCTCGGTGACATTTCACAGCCGCGCGGCGGGCCGATGCTGTCTGGCCACGCCTCGCACCAGGTCGGCCTTGATGCCGATATCTGGTTCACGCCCATGCCGGACCACCGCCTGTCCGCCGAGGAGCGGGAAAAGCTGCCCTTCACCTCCATGCTCGACAAGAGCAAGTTCCTGACGGTCGATTCGCGCCGCTGGACGCCGACCCATGCCCGGCTCGTCATGAAGGCGGCGAGCTACCCGCAGGTCGAGCGCGTCTTCGTCAACCCGGCGATCAAGAAGAAGCTCTGCGAAACCTGGCAGGGCGACCGCTCGCTGCTCGGCAAGGTGCGACCGATCTACGGCCACGACGAGCATTTCCACATCCGCATCAAGTGCCCGGAGGGCGCACCCGGCTGCAAGCCGCAGGCGCGCGTGCCGGCCGGCGACGGCTGCGATCAATCGCTCGCCTGGTGGTTCACCAAGGAGCCCTGGGAAAAGCCCAAGCCGAAGAAGGACGCCAAGCCGGTCAAGCCCTGGTATGTCAAGATGTCGGACCTGCCGAAAGCCTGCGGCACGGTCCTGGCGAGCGCCTCGCCTTCTTCCGAGCAGGAAGTGACCTATCACGGCAATGGCGGCGCCTCGACCGCGCTCGCCTTCTCCGCAAGCGCCGGGGGCGGTGCCAGCGCGACCATCGAATCGGTGATCGCCTCCGATACGGCGCTGCCGGCGATCGTGCCGATCCCGATTCCGCGGCCGTTCCAGTAGGCCAAGGGCCCTCCCTACCCTCTCGCCAGCAAACCTCCTGTTTTCGTCCTCCTTTGTGTGGAGATACCGGCAGACAGAGGGAGGCTGCGGGGCTTTTCAACGCCCCGCCGCTTTTGTATAAGGCGTTCAAATCGATTTAAAATCGCCGAGGAATGCCCATGTCGCGCCGGAAATGCATCGCACTCATCGCGCATGACGAGAAGAAGGACGACATGGCGGCCTTCGCGCTGAAGAACGAGAAGGTTCTTGCGCAGGCACGGATCGTCGCGACCGGCACCACCGGCGGCCGGGTGCTGGACGCCTGTCCCGGCCTCGACGTGACCCGGCTAAAAAGCGGCCCGCTCGGCGGCGACCAGCAGATCGGCGCGCTGATCGCCACGGGCGAGGTGGACGTGCTGATCTTCTTCGTCGACCCGCTGACGCCCATGCCGCACGATGTCGACGTGAAGGCGCTGATGCGGCTTGCGATCGTCTATGACATTCCGATGGCGCTGAACCGGGCGACCGCCGAACAGCTTCTCGACTTTGCCGCCGATTGACGGCAACCTTCGCCGCAGATAGCGAAAGCGGACCATCCACCATAAAGAACGGGACAGCTTGATGGCACGGCCGGGCGACAACGACACGAACTTTCCCTTCCCCATCCTGATCGGCGATATCGGCGGCACCAATGCGCGCTTCGCGCTGCTGGTCGACGCCTTCGCCGAGCCGAAGCATTTTCCCATCGTCCAGACCGCCGATTTCGCCAATATCGACGACGCGCTGCAACGCTGCATCCTCGATACGACCTCCGTGCAGCCGCGCTCGGCGATCCTGGCGCTTGCCGGGCCTATCGAGGGCGACGAGGTGCCGCTGACCAATTGCCCCTGGGTGGTGCGCCCGCGCGACATGATCGCCAATCTCGGCTTCGAGGATGTGCTGCTGGTCAACGATTTCGAGGCGCAGGCGCTTGCCGTCGCCTCGCTCGGCGACGAGGACCGCGAGAAGATCGGCCCCGGCGTGGAGCGGCATTCGGCCTCGCGCGCCGTGCTCGGCCCGGGCACCGGCCTCGGCGTCGCCGGCCTCGTCCATACCCGCCACAGCTGGATTCCGGTTCCGGGCGAAGGCGGCCATGTCGATGTCGGCCCGCGCAGCGAGCGCGACTACCAGATCTGGCCGTTCCTCGAACCCATCGAGGGCCGCATTTCCGCCGAACAGCTCCTGTGCGGGCGCGGCATCATGAACATCTATCATGCTATCTGCGCCACCGACGGTATCGACGCGACGCTTGCGACACCCGCCGACGTTACCGCCAAGGCGCTTGCTCACGAAGACCGTGCGGCGGTCGAGACCGTCTCACTGTTTTCCACCTATCTCGGGCGCGTCGCCGGCGACATGGCGATGATCTTCATGGCCAAGGGCGGCGTTTTCCTGGCCGGCGGCATCTCGCAGAAGATCCTGCCGGCGCTGCGCGGGCCCGAATTCCGCGCCGCCTTCGAGGACAAGGCGCCGCATAGCGCGCTTCTCGGTTCGATCCCCACCTATGTGGTCACCCACCCCGTCGCCGCCCTTGCCGGCCTTGCCGCCTTCGCCCGCATGCCGGACCGCTTCGGTGTTGCAACGGAGGGACGCCGCTGGAAAAGGTGAGCGCTCCGGCGGGCCCGCGCCGTGCCGCGGACTCGCCAAAAGCGGGCCGACACCCTATAGAGCGGCCACGGGCCGGTTCGCCGGCCGCCGTCGAGACCGTGCAGGAAAGTCAGTTTATTGACCGATAAAAGTCGAACCGAGCACCCATCTGTCAGCTCCGATACCATCACCAGCGTGCTCAAGCGCGTCATCGCCGAAAACGGCCGCGAATATATTCGCGGGTACCTGCTGGCGATCCTGTGCCTCGGCATCATCGCCGGCACCACCGCCTACGCCGCATGGATCATGGAATCGGTTGTCAACGAGGCCTTCGCCAACAAGCGCGCCGACCTCGTCCTCATCATCTGCGGCTCGATCTTCGCCGCCTTCGTGTTGCGCGGCTTTGCGACCTATTTCCAGGCCGTCATCCTGTCGAAGATCGGCAACAACATCGTCGCCCGCTACCAGCGTCGGCTCTTCTCCCACCTGATGGCGCTCAGCGTCAGCTATTTCAACGAGTCGCGCTCGGCCTATCTCGCCGCCAAGATCAACCAGAACATCTCCGGCATCCGCGACGTCCTGAACATGACGGTGACGTCGCTCGCGCGCGACCTCCTCACGCTGCTCGCCCTCGTCGGTGTCATGCTCTCGAAGGACTGGCTGCTGACGCTCATCGTCTTCGCCGTCGCTCCACCGCTTCTTCTTGGCCTGCGCTACGTCTCGAAGCGGCTGCGCGCCGCGACGCGCGAATCTGTCGAGCTGAACAGCCACGTACTCGGTGCGATGCAGGAGACGGTGCAGGGCATCACCATCGTGAAGGCCTTCACGATGGAAAACCAGCTCAAGGAGAAGGTCGAGAGCATCATCGAGCGGGCGGAGAACCGGTCGAACCGCATCGCGCGGCTTACCGAGCGCACGGCGCCGATGTCCGAATCCTTCGCCGGCTTCACCATTGCGGGCGTCCTTGCCTATGCCGCCTTCCGCTCAATCTACGGCGGCATCCTGCCGGGCGCGTTCTTCTCCTTCGTGACGGCGCTGCTGATGGCCTACGACCCGGCCAAGCGCCTTGCCCGCCTGCAGGTCTCGCTCGAGCGCGCGGCTGTCAATGCCCGCATGATCTACGAGATCCTTGACCTCAAACCGCGCCAGGCCGACCGCGCCGATGCCCAGCCGCTCGCGATCACCGATGCGGCCATCACCTTCCGCAACGTGCGCTTCGGCTATTCCGAAAGCGAGACGATCCTCAAGGGCGTCAGCTTCACCGCCGAGGGCGGCAGGACGACGGCGCTCGTCGGCCCCTCCGGGGCGGGCAAGTCCACCATCATCAGCCTCATTCCGCGCTTCTACGATCCGGCGGACGGCGAGATCCTGATCGACGGGCAGGACATCGCGCATGTGACCAAGCAGTCGCTGCGCAATGCCATCGCCTATGTCTCCCAGCAGCCCTATCTCTTCGAGGGCACGATCCGCGACAACATCCGCTACGGCCGCCCGGATGCGACGGATGCCGAGATCGAGGAAGCCGCGCGGCATGCCTATGCGCATGACTTCATCCTCGCCCAGCCGCTCGGCTACGACACGCCCGTCGGCGAGAACGGCGTGACGCTGTCCGGCGGCCAGCGCCAGCGGCTTTCCATCGCCCGCGCGCTGGTGCGCAACGCGCCGATCCTCCTGCTCGACGAGGCGACCTCCGCGCTCGACACCGAGTCGGAACAGGCCGTGCAGAAGGCGCTGGACGAGGCGATGAGCGGGCGCACCGTGGTGGTCATCGCGCACCGCCTCTCGACGGTGGTGCGCGCCGACAAGATCATTGCCATGCAGGACGGCATGGTCATCGAGGAAGGCACGCACGAGGACCTTGCGGCGCGCGAGAACGGTCTCTACGCTCGCCTCAACAACCTCCAGGCGCCTGCCGGCCTCACGGGCAAATAGACAGCAAGGACGGAAGACATGAGCGGCAACCCAATGAAGCTGGTCGTCGTCGGCGCCGCGGGCCGCATGGGCCAGACGCTGATCCGCACCATCCACGCCATCGACGGCGCGGAGGTCTTCGCCGCCGTCGAGCGCGAGGGCTCGCCCTTCGTCGGCCGTGACGCGGGGGAGCTTGCCGGCCTCGGCCCGATCGGCGTTCCCGTCACCGACAAGCCGCTGGAGGCCTTCGTGGCGGCCGAGGGCGTGCTCGATTTCACCGCACCCGCCGCCACCATCGAGTTCGCCGGCCTCGCCGCGCAGGCGCGCATCGTGCATGTCGTCGGCACCACCGGCTGCTCGGCCGCCGACGACGAGAAGATCAAGGCCGCCGCCCGCCATGCCCGCGTCGTGAAGTCCGGCAATATGAGCCTCGGCGTCAACCTGCTCGGCGTGCTGACCGAGACGGCCGCCCGCGCGCTCGGCCCCGACGACTGGGACATCGAGGTGCTGGAAATGCACCACAAGCACAAGGTCGATGCTCCCTCCGGCACCGCGCTGCTGCTCGGCAACGCCGCCGCGAAGGGCCGCGGCATTTCGCTGGCGGAGAATTCCGTACGCGTGCGCGACGGCCATACCGGCCCGCGGCCCATGGGCACGATCGGCTTTGCCACGCTGCGCGGCGGCTCGGTCATCGGCGAACATTCCGTGCTGCTCGCCGGCGAGGGCGAGACGGTGACGCTGTCGCACAGCGCGACGGACCGCTCGATCTTCGCCCGCGGCGCCGTCAAGGCGGCGCTCTGGGCGCGCGAGAAGAAGCCCGGCCTCTATTCCATGCTCGACGTGCTCGGGCTCAATTAAAGTCAGCCTCAGGAGACAGACCATATGAGCGGAACCCTCGTCCTCGTTCGCCACGGCCAGAGCGAATGGAACCTGAAAAACCTCTTCACCGGCTGGCGCGACCCCGACCTCACCGAACTCGGCGTCGAAGAGGCCAGGGCCGGCGGCAAGGCGCTCGCCGACACGGGCATCAAGTTCGACATCGCCTTCACCTCAGACCTTTCCCGCGCCCAGAAGACGCTGAAGATCATCCTCGACGAGATCGGCCAGCCGGGTCTCGAGACGATCCGCGACCAGGCGCTCAACGAGCGCGACTACGGCGACCTTTCTGGCCTCAACAAGGACGATGCCCGCGCCAAGTGGGGCGAGGAACAGGTCCATATCTGGCGCCGCTCCTACGACGTGCCGCCGCCGGGCGGCGAAAGCCTGCGTGACACCGGCGCGCGTGTCTGGCCGTACTATCTCACGGAGATCCTGCCCCGCGTGCTGCGCGGCGAAAAGGTACTGGTCGCCGCCCACGGCAACTCGCTGCGCTCGCTGGTCATGGTGCTCGACAAGCTGACGAAGGAAGAGATCCTGAAGCTCAACCTGGCGACCGGCGTGCCGATGGTCTACACGCTCAACGCCGATTCGACGGTGAAGTCGAAGGACGTGCTCGGGGACATGTCGGGCGCGCATTGAGCGCTGTCCCTTCCCATAAGAAAAAGGCCGGCATTCGCCGGCCTTTTGCATTTCAGGCCTTGCCCGATTCCCAGCCCAGCATGGCGCGCTTGCGCGTCAGGCCCCAGTGGTATCCCGTCAGCGCGCCGCTCTTGCCGAGCGCGCGGTGGCAGGGCACCACGAAGGAGATGGGGTTGCGGCCGACGGCGGCGCCGACGGCGCGCGAGGCGGTCGGCTGGCCAAGCCCCTCAGCGATCGAGGAATAGGTGACGGCGCAGCCCATGGGGATGCGCAGCAGCGCCTGCCAGACGCGGACCTGGAAATCCGAGCCGATCAGCACCACGCGCAGCGGCGCCGTCGGGTCCCAGCGCTTCGGGTCGAAGATGCGCTCGGCATAGGCGGCCGTCGCTTCCCGGTCCTCGACATAATGCGCGTTCGGCCAACGCGAGGACATGTCCTCGAAGGCATCCATGCCGTCGGCCTCGTCGGTGAAGGCAAGGCCGGCAAGGCCCCGGTCGGTGATCATGACCAACGCCCCGCCGAAGGGCGAGGGATGGAGGCCATAGCGGATGGTGAGCCCTGCCCCGCGCGCCTTCCACTCGCCGGGCGACATGGCCTCGTGCGTGACGAAGAGGTCGTGCAGCCGGCCGGGACCGGAAAGGCCGACCTCGAAGCTGGTTTCGAGCAGCGGCAGTTCCTCCTGCCGCAGCAGGCGCTTGGCATGGTCGAGCGTCACGGCCTGCAGGAACGCCTTCGGCGAGAGGCCGGCCCAGCGGGTGAAGGTCTTCTGCAACTGCGTCGGCGACTGGCCGAGGCGGCCAGCAATGTCCTCCAGCCCCGGCTGCTCGCGGTAATCCTCGGTGATCATCTCGATGACCCGGCGGACGGTCGTGTAGTCGCCGCCCTCGGGCGTGATGTCGGTTTGCAAAGTCGCGGCAATGTTCATCGCTTTTCTCCTGTGCCGCCACAAAAGCACGCCCCCGGCGTGCCGGCCACCCGTTTCCTGCGGGACTTAGCTTAGTAGCCGCGCTTTACCCGGGCCAGCGCGCCGGAAAAGGCGGAGGCGAAGCGCTCGCGATCGTCGAGCGGCAGGAAGGTGCCGACGTCGGTCTCCCGGCCGTTGCCGCGCACATGCATGGCGGTGATGCCGATCTTCGCCTTGCGCGAGACGAGGAAGCGCGCCCAGAACGGATTGAAGGCATATTCCGTTTCCTTGCCGGACGGCGTGATCTTGCGGATCGAGATGCTGGTGCGCGAGAGAGAAACGATCTCTTTTGCCCTGGCCGCCCGGTTGTTCAGCCAGAAGGCGCCGAAGAGGATGAGGAAATCCGCCCCGAAGAACATGACCACCGGCCAGGCGCCGGAGATCATGAAGACGGCCATGTGGGCGACGCTGAGCGCGCCCGCGATGAGGAAGAAGATACGATGCCCGTTCCGCCCCAGCGAGCGATAGGGATGCAGCTCGGCGGAGAAGACCGGCAGGTCGTTCATCGTGATGTCGGCGTTGCCTTGGGTCATGACGCTTGATTATAAGCAAGCCGCGCGGGACTGTGTAGCGGTTTTGCGGGGGCTCGCATCGGAGGCATCATGGACAGCGTGAAGACCCGGAAGAAAGCGCCCTCGGCGCCGCCGCGCCGCAAGGCGTCCGCGCCGGTGAAGAACCTCTATTCGCAGGCCGAGCTGAAGGAGATCTTCCGCCGCTTCTCCATCCAGCGGCCGGAGCCGAAGGGCGAGTTGGAGCATGTGAACCCGTTCACGCTCGTCGTCGCCGTCGCGCTTTCCGCACAGGCGACCGATGCCGGCGTCAACAAGGCGACGCGCGCCCTCTTCAAGGTCGCCGACACGCCGGAGAAGATGCTGGCGCTCGGCGAGGAGAAGGTGCGGGAGTACATCAAGACCATCGGGCTCTACCGCAACAAGGCGAAGAACGTCATCGCGCTCAGCCGCATGCTCGTCGACCGCTTCAACAGCGAGGTGCCGCGCACCCGCGAGGAGCTGGTGATGCTGCCCGGCGTCGGCCGCAAGACGGCCAATGTCGTGCTCTCCATGGCCTTCGGCCAGGCGACGATGGCGGTCGACACGCATATCTTCCGCATCGCCAACCGGATCCGCCTCGCCCCCGGCAAGACGCCGGACGAGGTGGAGGACAAGCTGATGCGCATCATCCCGGACGAATATCTCTACCACGCCCACCACTGGCTGATCCTGCACGGGCGGTACTGTTGCAAGGCGCGCAGGCCCGAATGCGAGCACTGCGTCATCGCCGATCTCTGCAAGTCGCCGGAAAAGACCTGCGATGTGCCCGCCCCGCTGGTCGAGCTTCCCCCGCAGCTGTTCGGCCCTACGCCCTGAGCCCGTCGAGGAGATCGGCGATCGCCGCCTCGTAGACCTTGCGATCGCCGCCGGCCTCGATGGCGATGGCCGCGCGGTCGAAGGCGGCGGAGAGCAGGCCGGTCAGCGCCGCAAGCCTTGCGGCTTCGATATCCGGCCCGAGCAGGGCGGACAGCCCCTCTTTCAGCGTATCCTCGGCATTGTCCCGGTCGATTGCGCCAGCGCCCGAAAAGCCCAGCACGGCAGGTGCTTCGAGCAGCAGGAGACGCGTGCGACCGGGCTCGGCCATCGCGTCGAAATAGGCTGACGCGCCGAAAAGCAGCGCTTCGCGCGGCGAGCCGGCCGGCAGCGAGACCGTCTCGATCCGCGCCGCCACGGCTTGCGCTTCGTGCTCCAGCACGGCGCGGAACAGCGCCTTCTTGTCCTCGAAATGGTGGTAGAGCGCACCGCGCGTCACTCCTGCTTCCGCAACGATGTCGGGCGTCGCCGTTTCCGCATAGCCCTTCTCCACGAAAAGCCGCCGGGCGGCCTCGATCAGGGCGAGGCGCGTCGCCTCGGTGCGTTCCTTGTTGCTGCGTGCCATGTCGCCTCTTTACATACAATCTGCATGTATGTTAATTAATAGAAACATGTAGACTGTATGTTTTTTCCAAAGGCAAATCCAGCAAAAGCGTGCAGCGGCTTTCGTCCGGAATTGCGCCAGGCAGAAAGGGTAAAGAGATGAAGACGACCAGCTACTATCCCGTGATCATGACGGATGACGTCGCCGGCACCGCCGCCTTCTACACGGCGCATTTCCGCTTCGAGGCGCTCTTCACCAGCGACTGGTACATCCATCTCCAGTCCCGCGAGGACGAGAAGGTGACCCTCGCCGTGCTCGACCGCAACCACGAGACCATTCCGGCCGCCGGCCGGCGCAAAACGGTCTCCGGCCTTCTCCTCAATTTCGAGGTGGAGGATGTCGACGCCGTGCATGACGCCGTGCGCGCCGCCGGCCTGCCGATCCTTGTTGCCATCAAGAACGAGGATTTCGGCCAGCGCCATTTCATCACCGCCGATCCGAACGGCGTGATGATCGACGTGATCACGCCGATCCCGCCGAGCGCCGACTATGCGGCAATGTACGACGCATCAGCCCTGCCGCAGTGAGAAGTCCCGGTCCTTGCGGCTCAGCGCCTTGTGGAGGTGCACCATCAGGCCGGCCGCGAAGAGCGGTGTCATCAGGTTGACGATGGGGATCGCCAGGAAGGCGGCGATGACGAAGCCGGCGAGGAGGACCGTGGAGGCATGCTTGGCGCGGAACAGCCGCGCCTCGGCAGGCGCGCGATAGCGCATGGCGGCGAATTCGAAGAATTCCCGGCCGAGCAGGTAGCCGTTGACGAGGAAGAAGGCGACGAGGTTCACGCCCGGAATGAACAGGAGGAACAGGGCGATCAGGTTGCCGAGGATGACCACGCCGAGGAACTTGATCGATCCCGCGATGGCCTGGCCGAGCGGCAGCGCCGTGCCCTGGGCCTCGCCCGGATAATCGCGCGTCTCGATGACCTCGGCGACATCGTCGAGGAAGAAGCCGGCGATGATCGCCGTCACCGGGGCGAGCAGCAGAGCGAGGCCGAGCGCAAGGCCGAGACTGGCGACGACGCCGAAGACGAAGGTGAGCCAGCCCGCCCAATCCGGCAGGTTCGGCATCATCGCGCCTTCGAACCAGGGCCAGGCGAAGGCGATGAAGGTCTCCCGCAGCCCGAACCAGATCACGACGAGCGCCAGGACGGTGAGCCCGAGGACCTTCCAGAAGACGCTGCGCGTCTCGGGCGCGAAGAGATTGGCGAGCGAAAGCCGGACGGCGTCGAAGATCATCGAAAACTCCTGTTCGGCCTTCGCATGTAGGGTGTGGAAAAGCCCCCGGCAAGGCGCGCGTGCAGAGCCTCCATTAAGACCCCGTTAAAGGACCGCTCCTAGACTCCCGCGCACCCGCACGCAGCCGTGCGCGACAAATCAGGGAACCGTCATGCGTAATGTCCGGATCGGCAGGCTCGTGCCTGCGCTCTTCGTCCTCATGGTCGTCCTGGGCGGATTGCAGGGCATCGTCGACGGCGGCGCCTCCCGCTGGGCCCTGCTCGCCGCCAGTGCGGGCCTTGCCCTTGCCGGCATGGTCCTCGTCAACCGCCGTGTCGCAAGGCCGCTCGACGAGCTTGCCGAAGCCTCGAAGCGCCTTGCCGCAGGCGATACGGATGCTGCCGTTCCGCATGCCGACCGGAGCGACGAGATCGGCGCGCTGGCGGCCGGCCTTGCAGCCATCCGCGACACTGCCGCCGAGCGCCAGCGTCTCGACCGCCGGAACGAGGACGACCGCCGCCGCGCCGAAGGCGAGCGGCAGGCGCGCGAGGCCGAGCGCACGCGCGACAGCGGCCGCGTGCAGGAAGCCGTCACCAGCCTTGCCGACGCGCTCGGCAGGCTTGCGGGCGGCGACATGACCTGCCGCATCGAAAAACCCTTCGACGGCGACCTCGAGCGCCTGCGCGCCGAGTTCAACGCCGCCGCCGCCCGCCTTGGCGAGGCGATGCGCGAGGCGCGCGAGAATGCGCGCGCCATCGATGCCGGCGCCGGCCAGATCCGCACTGCGGCGGAAGACCTGTCGCGCCGCACCGAGCAGCAGACCGCCTCCGTGGAGGAGACCGCCGCCGCGCTCGAAGAGATCACCACGACCGTCAGGGATTCCACCCGGCGGGCGGAAGAGGCCGGCTCGCTCGTCGCCCGCACCCGCACGGGGGCGGAAAAGTCCGGCGAGATCGTGCGCCGCGCCGTCGCCGCCATGCAGGAAATCGAAAAATCCTCCAGCGAGATCACCAGCATCATCGGCGTGATCGACGAGATCGCCTTCCAGACCAACCTGCTCGCCTTGAACGCGGGCGTCGAGGCGGCGCGCGCCGGCGAGGCCGGCAAGGGCTTTGCAGTCGTGGCGCAGGAGGTGCGGGAACTGGCTCAGCGTTCAGCCAAGGCCGCCAAGGAGATCAAGACGTTGATCAACACGTCGGAGGTGCAGGTGCGCACCGGCGTCTCGCTCGTCGGCGATACGGGGCGCTCGCTCCAGACCATCGTTGCCGAGGTGCAGGAGATCAACGGCCACGTCCAGGCGATCGTCGAGGCCGCACGGGAACAGGCGGTCGGGCTTCAGGAAATCAACATGGCCGTCAACGCCATGGACCAGGGCACGCAGAAGAACGCCGCCATGGTGGAGGAGACGACCGCCGCCGCCCAGGGCCTCGCCTCGGAAGTGCAGGCGCTGAACGCGCTTATCGGCCAGTTCAACGTCGGCGGTTCGGCTGCCGCCGGCCGCACCATGCACGCGCCGCATCTCCACGTCGTCCCCGCCACGCCGCCGGCACCGCCCGCCGCACCCGCGCCGGAGCAGAAGGTCGCCCGCAAGTCTCCGGGCCAGTGGAACGTCAAGGCCGCGACGGAGAAATCCCGCCCCGTCACCTCTCCCGCCCTCGCGCTCAGCGAAAAGCTCGCCGGCGCGCTCGGCGTGCGGCAGGAGAAGGGCGATGAGGGGGATTGGGAAGAGTTTTGAGACGGACGTGAGGAGCGTAGTTCAGGCGAGAGCGTGAGGCGCTCCTTTCCCTCAAAGCCCTTACTCTCCTTGCTTGATTTGACCCAGTCCACTCCCCTCAGGGCAGGGCTATCGCCTACGGAATTCGGCATTGCTGCTCTTCTCTTTTCCCCAGTGGGGAGAAGGGGGATGGGGAAGCGTCTTCCTCCCATGTGCAACAGCCCTCCCTCCCAGGGAGGCACCCGCTCGCGGAACAAAAGGGCGGTGCTAGGCCAGCCCTTCCTCCGGCGGATAGATATGCGTCTCCCCGCGGAAATCGCGCAAACGGAAACAGCCGTCGTCGGCTTCCTCCACCGCCGGGGAATCCGCCCGCACCTTGCCGTGGCCGCCGGGGATATCCAGGATATAGGCCGGCTGGCAGAGGCCGGAGATGCGGCCGCGCAGGCTCTCAACCAGCGCCCGGCCTTCGGCGAGCGAGAGGCGGAAATGGGCCGTGCCGGGGGCGAGGTCGGGGTGGTGCAGGTAATAGGGTTTCACGCGGTTCTCGACGAAGGTGCGCATCAGGCTCGCCAGCACCTCTGCATCGTCGTTGACGCCCCTGAGAAGCACCGTCTGGCTGATCATCACCATGCCGGCATCGACGATGCGGGCGATGGCGGCGCGGGCTTCGGCCGTGAATTCGCGCGGATGGTTGGCGTGGAGCGCCACATAGGTCGTCTTGCCGGAGGCCTTCAGGGCTTCGATGAGCGCGGCATCGATGCGCTCGGGATCGACGACGGGGACGCGGCTGTGGAAGCGGACGATCTTAACATGCTCGATTGCCGCAAGCCGCTCCATGATCGCCTTGAGGCGGCGCGGGGAGAGGACGAGCGGATCGCCGCCCGTCAGGATGACCTCCCAGATCTCCGGCCGCTCCGCGATATAGGCGATGGCCGTATCGAGCGCCCCGGGTGACAGGGTACCGAGCCCTTCCGGGCCGACCATCTCGCGGCGGAAGCAGAAGCGGCAATAGACTGGGCAGACATGCACGGCCTTGAGCAGCACGCGATCCGGATAGCGATGCACGATGCCCTCGACGGGGCTGTGCGCGAGGTCGCCGATCGGATCGGCGCGCTCTTCCGGCAGGGTGACGAGCTCGGCGGCATCGGGGATGAACTGGCGGGCGATGGGATCGAGCGGATCGTCCGCGTCGATCAACGCGGCGAGCGCGGGCGTGACGGCGACGGCGTAGCGCTCGGCAACGGCGGTCGCGGCGGGCCGCTTCTCCTCGGGCAGGAGGCCGGCGGCGGCAAGTTCGGCAACCGTGGTCAGGCTGCGCGCGGCCGTCACGGCGCAGTCTCCGCAACGGGCGCCCAGAGCACCTGGCCGATTCGGCGCGCGCCGGTCGCCAGCATGACGAGACGGTCGAAGCCGAGCGCGATGCCGCTCGCTTCCGGCATGAGAGCGAGGGCGGCGAGAAAGTCCTCGTCGAGCGGATAGGTCTCGCCATAGACGCGGGCCTTTTCCGCCATTTCCAGCTCGAAGCGGCGGCGCTGCTCGGCGGCGTCCGTCAGCTCTCCGAAGGCATTGGCGAGCTCCACGCCGCAGGCATAGAGCTCGAAGCGCTCGGCGACGCGCGGATCGTGCGGCGCGGGTCGCGCCAGCGCTGCTTCCGCCGTCGGGTATTCGCAGAGGATGGTGGCGCGGCCGAAGCCGAGTTCCGGCTCGACCTTTTCCACCAGCACGCGGCTGAAGAGATCGGCCCAGGTGTCGTCATCCGCAACGCGGAGATCCCTGGCCCGCATGGCGGCGGCAAGGGTCTCGCGATCCGTCGAACCATCGGCGCGGATCGTCGCGAGGAGATCGATGCCGGCGTGGCGCGTGAAGGCATCGGCCACCGTCAGCCGCTCGGGCGGCCGCGCGGGATCGCAGGTCGCGCCGCGATAAGAAAGAAGGGAGACGCCGGCCGTTTCGGCGGCGAGCGCGAGCATCTCGCCGCAATCGGCCATCAGCACGTCATAGGTCTCGCCGGCGCGATACCATTCCAGCATGGTGAATTCGGGATGGTGCAGCGGGCCGCGCTCGCGGTTGCGGTAGACATGGGCGAAGCAGGCGATGCGCCGCTCGCCCGCCGCCAGCAGCTTCTTGCAGGCGAATTCCGGCGAGGTGTGCAGGTAGAGCGGCGTCTGTGTGCCTGCATGGCCGATGGCGGCGGTCTCGAAGGCATGCAGATGCGCCTCGTTGCCGGGCGAGACCTGCAATGTCGCGGTGTCCACCTCGACGAAGTCGCGCGCGGCAAACCAGCCGCGCAGCGCCGCCTGGATGCGGTTTCGCGCCATCAGGAACGGCCGGCGGTCGGCATGGACGTCGGGCGTCCACCAGGGCGAGGGCTTCAGGCTTGTGGCGCTCATGTGACAGGTTTCTTCGGCGATGCCGGCGGCAAGACTGGTCTTTTGCCGGAATATAGGGTAGTTGCGGCCCCGAAAACGTATTTTCAGCGTTCGCGGAAACGTCTTGTGGCGGTCCTCTACGACGCGAACCATCCAGTTACAAGGAAGACTTATGGTAAAGATCATCGCCTCTTCCGTCCGCAAGGGCAATGTCCTCGAGGTCGAAGGCAAGCTCTATGTCGTGCTGACGGCGCAGAACTTCCACCCGGGCAAGGGCACGCCGGTCACGCAGGTCGACATGCGCCGCATCTCCGACGGCACCAAGGTTTCCGAGCGCTACCGCACGACCGAGCAGGTCGAGCGCGCCTTCGTCGAGGATCGCGAGCACAACTATCTTTATGAAGACGGCGACGGCTACCACTTCATGAACCCGGAAACCTACGACCAGCTCACCATGTCGCAGGAAGACATCGGCGACCTCAAGGCCTACCTGCAGGAAGGCATGACGGTCGTTCTTTCCGTGCACGAGGGCGTCGCGATCGCCATCGACCTGCCGCGCCACGTCACGCTCGAGATCACCGAGACCGAACCGGTCGTGAAGGGCCAGACGGCCTCCTCTTCCTACAAGCCGGCGATGCTGTCGAACGGCGTTCGCACGCTGGTCCCGCCGCATATCACTGCCGGCACCCGCGTCGTCATCGCGACGGAAGACGGTTCCTACGTGGAACGCGCCAAGGACTGACAAGGACCGGATCGGGCGGCCCCTCATCCGCCTGCCGGCACCTTCTCCCCGCAAGCGGGGAGAAGGGAAGGATGCACGCTTCGCCACAAGTCCCTTCTCCCCGCCCGCGGGGAGAAGGTCGCGGCAGCGGGATGAGGGGCTGCTCCGGTCTCCCCACCCTTCAGGAAGGGATTTTCCCGCATGACCAAATACGACGTGCTGACGGTCGGCAACGCCATCGTCGACATCATCGCGCGCTGCGACGAGAACTTCATCACCGACAACGGCATCATCAAGGGCGCGATGAACCTCATCGACGCGGAGCGGGCGGAACTGCTCTATTCGCGCATGGGCCCCGCGCTCGAAGCCTCCGGCGGCAGCGCCGGCAACACCGCCTCGGGCGTCGCCAGCTTCGGCGGCAGGGCCGCCTATTTCGGCAAGGTCGCAAACGATCAGCTCGGCGACATCTTCATCCACGACATCCGCGCCCAGGGCGTCCATTTCGAGACGAAGCCGCTCGCCGGCACGCCGCCGACCGCCCGCTCGATGATCTTCGTGACGCCGGACGGCGAACGCTCGATGAACACCTATCTCGGCGCCTGCGTCGAGCTCGGCCCCGAGGACGTGGAAGAACAGGTCGTCGCGGACGCCAAGGTCACTTATTTCGAGGGCTATCTCTGGGATCCGCCGCGCGCCAAGGACGCGATCCGCGAATGCGCGCGCATCGCCCATGCGAACGGCCGCGAAGTCTCGATGACGCTTTCCGACAGTTTCTGCGTGCACCGCTACCGCGGCGAATTCCTTGACCTGATGCGCTCCGGCACCGTCGACATTGTCTTCGCCAACAAGGCCGAGGCCCTGGCGCTCTACGAGACGGAGGACTTCGAGGAGGCGCTGCGGCGCATCGCCGGGGATTGCCGGTTTGCGGCGGTCACGATGAGCGAGGAAGGCTCCGTCATCCTGACGAAGGGCGAGCGGACGAAGGTCGACGCGATCAGCATTCCGCGCGTGGTCGACACGACCGGCGCGGGCGACCTCTATGCCGCCGGCTTCCTCTACGGCTATACGGCCGGGCGATCGCTTGCCGATTGCGGCCGGCTCGGCAGCCTTGCCGCCGGGCTCGTCATCCAGCAGGTCGGCCCCCGCCCGCTGCTGTCGCTGGCGGAGGAAGGCCGAAAGGCCGGCCTTATTTGAAGGCTTCGCCGGGATAGGCGCCCCAGATCTCGTTCTGCGAGACCCAGCCGGCCGTGCCGTCCACTTCGGCACGGCACCAGTCGCCGTTGCATTCGCCGACCTTGACCACGACGCCGGGCTGGATCTTGGCGACGACCGTGGCGTTCGCCAGCGCCTCGCGGCGCATGTTGACGAAGATCTCGTCGCCCTTGCCGCGCATCCACGGCGCGGTCACGGCGGTGCGCTCGCCGGACAGCAGCGCCTGGTTGACCCAGCCTTCCGTGCCGTCGGCATCGCGGATGCGGCGCCAGTTGTCGTATTCCTGGATGATCTCGACCGGCACGCCGGATTTCATGTAGCGCCAGGAAACGGCATAATCGACGCTCGGGCCGACGCGCAGGTTCACGCTCCTGGCCTTGAGGCTGACGAAGCGGGGAAGCGGCAGGCCGCTCGGCCCCTTGGCCGCCTGCGCATGGGCGAACTCCACGCCGGCGACGGAAATGAGAATGCCCGCAAGGGCGGCGAGGCTGAAACGCACGAGGTGACGCATGGCAAAATCCGCACAAACTGAGGAAGGCATCGGGCTGCCGAACCGGAGCGGAGTGGCAAATC
The DNA here is from genome assembly GCF_033705735.1 of Shinella zoogloeoides. Lineage (NCBI taxonomy): Bacteria > Pseudomonadati > Pseudomonadota > Alphaproteobacteria > Hyphomicrobiales > Rhizobiaceae > Shinella > Shinella zoogloeoides. The sequence goes on along the minus strand of NZ_CP131130.1, from coordinate 3,347,896 downwards.
GCGCGGACCGCCCCATGAGCGGATTGTCTTCGCGACCGGGTCTGGTAGAAAATGCCCCTGATGAAGCAATCCTTGCCCAACTTGGTTAAGGACCCGTCAACAGCACGCCGGAACATCCCATGACGCAGAAGAAAAAACCGAAGGTCTACATCACCCGCCGCCTGCCCGAGGTGGTGGAGACCCGGATGCGCGAACTGTTCGACGCCGAGCTCAACATCGACGACAGCCCGCGCACACAGCCCGAACTCGTCGCCGCCGTGAAGAGCGCGGACGTCTTGGTGCCCACGCTGACGGACCGGATCGACGCCGCGCTGATCGAGCAGGCGGGGCCGCAGCTCAAATTGATCGCGTGCTTTTCCAACGGCGTCGACAATGTCGACGTGGAAGCCGCCGCGCGAAAGGGCATAACCGTCACCAACACGCCGAACGTGCTGACCGAGGACACGGCCGACATGACGATGGCGCTCATCCTCGCCGTGCCCCGCCGGCTTGCCGAGGGTGCGCGCATCCTGACCGACCGCAAGGGCGAGTGGTCCGGCTGGTCGCCGACCTGGATGATCGGCCGGCGCATCTGGGGCAAGCGCCTCGGCATCGTCGGCATGGGCCGCATCGGCACCGCCGTCGCCAAGCGCGCCAAGGCCTTCGGCCTCTCCATCCACTACCACAACCGCAACCGCGTGCGCCCGGACACGGAAGACGCGCTGGAAGCGACCTACTGGGACAGCCTCGACCAGATGCTCGCCCGCGTCGACATCGTCTCGGTCAACTGCCCCTCCACGCCCGCCACCTACCACCTGCTTTCGGCCCGCCGGCTCGAGCTGATGCAGCCGACGAGCTACATCGTCAACACGGCGCGCGGCGGCATCATCGACGAGACGGCGCTGATCAAGTGCCTCAGGGAAGGCAGGATCGCCGGCGCCGGCCTCGACGTCTTCGAGAACGAGCCGTCGGTCAATCCGAAGCTCCTGAAGCTGGCGTCCGAAGGCAAAGTGGTGCTGCTGCCGCATATGAGCTCGGCCACCATCGAGGGGCGCGTGGACATGGGCGAGAAGGTCGTGATCAACATCCGCACCTTCTTCGACGGGCACCGGCCGCCGGATCGGGTGTTGCCGAGCAGGGTGTAGATGGAGCGGCGGGCATACCCCCTCTGCCCTGCCGGGCATCTCCCCCACAAGGGGGGAGATTGGATGGGGCAGCGTCTCGCCGATCTTTAACGTTCCTGCATGAGCAAGGTTTTTGCGTCTTGCCGATCTCCCCCCTTGTGGGGGAGATGCCCGGCAGGGCAGAGGGGGGTGAGCGGCAAACGCCTCGTCAGGAACCGCTCTTCCGTCGCCTGTATTTCAGCGTCTCGAACCGCGCCGCCAATCCATCATAGAGCAGAAGCCGCCCGACCAGCGGCTCGCCCGCGCCCGTCACCAGCTTTATTACCTCCATCGCCATCAGCGTGCCGATAACCCCCGTCAGCGCGCCGACGATGCCGGCCTCCGCGCAGGCCGGCACGACGCCCGGCGGCGGGGCGTCGGGGAAGAGGTCGCGGTAGCCGGGATGAGGCATGCCGTCCGGTCCCGCCTCATAGGGCTTCAGCACCGTCACGGAGCCGTCGAAGCGGCCGACCGCACCCGTCACCAGCGGGATGCGCGCGGCTTCCGCCGCATCCGCCGAGGCATAGCGTGTATCGAAATTATCCGATCCGTCGACCAGAAGATCGTAGCCAGAGAGGAGGCGCGCGGCATTGTCCGGCGTCAGGCGCTCGGAGATGCCGGTGAAGCGGACATGCGGGTTGAGGCGGGCGACGGCGGCCTCGGCGCTGGCGACCTTCGCCGTGCCGATACCGGCGGTGTCGTGGATCACCTGGCGCTGGAGATTGGAGAGCGAGACCGTGTCGTCGTCGAGGACGCCGATATGGCCGATGCCGGCGGCGGCGAGATACTGGATGACCGGCGCGCCGAGGCCGCCCGCCCCGACGACCAGCACATTGGCCGCCTTCAGCTTCTGCTGGCCGGCGCCGCCGATCTCGGCGAGCACGATGTGGCGGCGGTAGCGGTCGATCTCTTCGGGGCTCAGCGGATCGGTCATGGCAGGATGCCTCCGTTCGAGACAGTGAGGAACTGGGCGCGCTCGCCGAGCGCATCGAACATCGCCCGGTCCGTGCCGGTCATGAAGGCCTGCCCGCCGAGCGCGTCGACCCGGTCGAACAGCGCGGCGCGGCGGCCCTCGTCGAGATGGGCGGCGATCTCGTCGAGCAGCAGAACCGGCGCATGGCCGGTCATGCCGGCGACGAGCCCGGCATGGGCGAGGATGAGGCCGACGAGCAGTGCCTTCTGCTCGCCCGTCGAGCAGCGCTCGGCCTCCATGTCCTTCTCGCGGTGGCGGATGAGGAGATCGGCGCGGTGCGGGCCGTCCAGCGTGCGGCCGGCGGCGGCGTCGCGGTAGCGGCCCTCCTGCAACATGCCGAGATAGATCTCCTCGATCTCGTAGGCCGGGCGCTGCCATTCCCCGTCGAGGAAGCCGGAAAGCCGCATCGTGGCGGAGGGGAACGGTCCGTCGTCGCGCGCCGCCTCGACAAGGCCGGAGAGGAGGCCGACGAGCTCGTGGCGCGCATGGGCCATGGCAATGCCGAGTTCGGCCATCTGCTTCTCCAGCGCCGTCAGCCAGGCGGGATCGGGCCGGTGATCGGAGAGGAGGCGATTGCGGCCGCGCATCGCCTTCTCGAAATCCGCCGCGCGGCGGCCGTGCTCGGGATCGAGCGACAGGACCAGCCGGTCGAGGAAGCGGCGGCGATCGGCGGAAGGGCCGGTGAAGAGCCCGTCCATGGAGGGCGTCAGCCAGACGACACGCAGGTGGTCGAGAAGCTCATCGACGGTGCGGGCCGGCGTGCCGTTGAGCCGGAGCTTTCGCGACTGGCCGTCCTCGCCGCCCTCCGTGCCGGTGCCGATATCCACCTCGCCCTGCATGCCCTCCAGCGTCGCGAAGACGGAGAAGCCAGCCTCGCTGCCGGCGCGCGGCACGTCGCCATAGGCGGCGCGGCGCAGGCCCCGGCCGGGCGAGAGGAACGAGACGGCCTCCATGAGATTGGTCTTGCCCGCGCCGTTCTGCCCCGTCAGCACGACATGCCGGCCGTCGAGCGGCAGCGACAGGGCCGCATAATTGCGGAAATCCGTGAGCTTGAGGCGGGAAAGAAAGACCTTGTGCGGCATGGCGTGAGAGCTAGAGCATTTTTTTCGCCCGAGTGGAATCACTTCGCGGCACATTCGTGGGTGAGCAACAGAAAGATGGGGCGGCGGGCCCGGCGACGCAAGCGCGTCAAGCACGGTTGCCTGCGCGGTCCGCAGCGGGTAATCCAGAACTCCCGCCGCGCTTCGCATCCTCCCCTCCCAGCCAGCAGGTCCTCTCCTTGTCCGCACGTCCCATCTTCGATCGCAGCTTCTCCGCCTTCCTGTTCGACATGGACGGCACGATCATCAATTCCATTCCGGCGACCGAGCGCGTCTGGACGCAGTGGGCGCTGAAGCACGGGCTCGACGTCGCAACCTTCCTGCCGACCATGCATGGCGTGCGCGGCATCGACACGATCACGCGGCTCGGCCTGCCGGGCGTCGACCCGGTCGCGGAGGCGAAGGAGGTGGAACAGGCGGAGCTGGAGGATATCGACGGCATCCTGCCCATTCCCGGCGCCATCGCGTTCCTGTCCGCCCTGCCCGCCGACCGCTGGGGCATCGTGACCTCCGCGCCTGTCGCGCTTGCCCATCGCCGCCTTGCCGCCGCCGGCATTCCGCTGCCGAAGGTCATCGTGACGGCAGAAGACGTCACCAAGGGCAAGCCGGCGCCGGACGGTTACCGTCTCGGGGCCGAGCGGCTCGGCTTCGCCTCGTCCGATTGCCTGGTCTTCGAGGACGTGCCGGCGGGCATCCTCGCCGGCGAGGGCGCGGGCGCGCAGGTCGTCGTGATGACGGCGACGCACCATCACCCGATCGACACCAGCCATCCGCTGCTGAAGAGCTACGAGGGCGTCGCCACCGAGGTGGACGCCGACGGCAGGCTGCGGCTGGTGCGCACGGCGGACTGAGCGGTCAGCCGGCCGGTTTCGCGAGGATACCGGCCAGCACCGTGTCGACCACGGCGTCCACTTCCTCGTCGGAAACGTCGAGCCGCTCCGTCAAGAGCCGCCCCCAGGCAAAGCTCGACAGCAGCTCGGTGATCAGCTCCGGCCGGACATCCGGGCGCACCTCGCCGCGCGCCTGTGCCTTGGCGACGATGCCGCCGCTCTCGCTGCGGCGCTCGGCCATATAGGCGCAGAGCGCGGCCAGCGCATCCGGCTCGCCCTGCGCCTTCGCCAGCACGGAGCGGAAGACCGCGCCGCTCGTACCCTCCCGCCAGGTCACCAGCAGGCTGGAAAGATAGGTGCGCAGGTCGTCGCGCACATTGCCCTTGTCCGGGAAGACGAAGCTCACGCGCTTGCGGCTGTGATAGACGTCGAGCAGGAGGGCGGCCTGCGAGGGCCACCAGCGATAGATCGTCGGCTTGCCGGCGCGCGCGCGCCGCGCTACCGCCTCGATGGAGAAGCCGCCGATCCCGTTTTCCACCAGCACCGCTTCCGCCGCCGCGAGGATCGCCGCCTCGCTTGCCGGATTGCGCGTCGCGCCGATGGAGCGGCGGGCGGGCGTCGTCTCTGTCTCTGCCATGGCCTTTTCCTTTTTTCCGCTTGTAGCACGGCTGGCACTTGAACGGAACGTTTCGTTTCTATATAAACGAAACGTTCCGTTCCATAAAGGTTGCTCTCATGACCCACACCGCATCCCCCCGCAAGCTCTCGAAATTCCACTTCGCGCTCGCCATGCTGCTGCCCGTCTATCCGCTGATCACGGCGCTTCTCTACCTCGTCCTGCCGCTCACCGGGGGCTGGACGACCTGGCAGCGCACGGCGGTCATCGCGCCGATCATGGTGTTCGCCATCGTCTTCGTCGTCTCGCCCTTCGTGCAGAAGCGGTTCGCCGGCTTCATCCTGCGCGGGGCATGAAAAAGCCGGGGTCTTTCGACCCCGGCTTCCTTGCTTTCCGAAGATGCCGCGGCGCTCAGGCGGCCGGCTGGCGGGTCTTGCGCAGATAGGGCAGGACCGTGTCGAAGGCGCCGAAGCGCGTGATGGCATCTTCGTTGGAAACGGCGGCGGTGATGATCACGTCGTCGCCCTGCTGCCAGTTGGCGGGCGTCGCCACCTGATGCTTGCTGGTGAGCTGGATCGAATCGATGGCGCGCAGGATTTCCGCGAAGTTGCGGCCCGTCGTCATCGGATAGGTGAGGATCAGCTTGATCTTCTTGTCCGGGCCGATGACGAAGACCGAGCGCACCGTGGCGTTGTCGGCGGGCGTGCGGCCTTCCGAGCTGTCCCCGGCGGCCGCGGGCAGCATGTCATAGAGCTTGGCGACCTGAAGGTCCTTGTCGCCGATCAGCGGATATTCGACGTCGAAGCCGGTCGCCGTGCGGATATCAGCCTTCCACTTGGTGTGGCTGTCGACCGGATCGACGGAGATGCCGATGATCTTGACGCCGCGCTTGCGGAACTCGCCCTCGATGCCGGCCATGGCGCCGAGCTCGGTCGTGCAGACCGGGGTGAAGTTCTTCGGGTGTGAGAAGAGCACGGCCCAGCCGTCGCCGATCCATTCGTGGAAGCTGATCGGGCCAACGGTGGTTTCAGCCGTGAAGTCCGGAGCGATGTCGTTGATGCGCAGGCTCATGGGTCTCGTCCTCTCTATTCGATCATGCGGGAGCGCGGGCATGCGCCCGCGAAGATAAGTCAGGCCGGGTAGATAGACCGAAATGCCGGCCTTGCCTATAGCCGCGCGCGCCTCGGGAAAACCGGGCGGAAGGGCAAGTTTGCGCCGATCCGCCGGCTTGCAAGACAGCGTTCGGCAAGTCCCTGCGAATGCGCCAAACCGTTCTCCCGGCAGGCCGCGCGGAGGAAAGACGATTTTATTTCGCCCCGAGGGAAAATTCCGGCCTCAGGCGCCGATTTCGGCCCGCCCGCTCGTCAGGTCGACGATCAGCCGGCCGATCTCCTCGGCCTTTTCGGCGGGGACGCGGAAGGCAAGGCGCGCGCCGGTATCGTGATAGGCCTCCTCGTCCATCACCAGCCCGGCGAAGGCGCCGAGCCGCGCCTTGACCAGCGCGAGATCGGAAAAGCCGAGCGAGACGGTGAGCGCGACACGCTCGACATATTCGGTCTTCTCCGCCGCGCGCAGGCACATCGCCGCCGTGCCGCCATAGGCGCGGATGAGCCCGCCGCTGCCGAGCAGGATGCCGCCGAACCAGCGCGTGACGACGACGAGCGTGCGGTCGAGCGCCTGGCCGTCGATGGCCTGAAGGATCGGCTTTCCCGCCGTGCCGCTCGGCTCGCCGTCGTCGCTGAAGCGATAGACCTGGCCGATGCGGAAGGCCCAGCAATTGTGGTTGGCCGCGGGATCGGAGACCTCGGCGAGCCGCGCCTTCGCCTCCGCCTCGCTTTCCACCGGGCAAGCGATCGCCAGGAACCGGCTCTTGCGGATCTCCTGCTCGAAATGTTCGGTGCGGTCCAGCGTGTACACGGCCAGCCTTCGGCGGTTTCGGTTCGGTCGAGCCCGTCTCGTAGCCCCTCCCTGCCCGGCGTTTCAAGCATGGAATAGATCACTAATTCTATAGACTATTGACACATGCCACGTTTTCGCCATGATGTTGACCGGATCGTAACAACGCGGAGGCGATGGCATGATGTATCCCGGTGGCGTGACGCTCGGCTACTTCAACCTCTATCCGGTCGGCTTCCAGCCGAAGACCGAAGAGGCGGATCGCGACGATGCGCGCGGCGCGGCGACGGAAGACAGGCTTCCGCTGGAAGGCAGCCGGCTTTCCTCCTCCCGCCGCCCGGTCCAGTGGCCGCTGCACGTCTTCTTCTGAGATGACCCTTACAGGAAATCATCGGTGATTTCCTGTAGTCCACCCGCGATCTCCTAGAAGGAGACGACGGAATCGGCGCCGATGCCGCGGATTTCGCCGGTCGGGCGCGTCGCCGGGTCCATGCCGGCGCGGGGCGCAAGGCGCAGCACCTTCACGCCGCCCGGCGCGAGGTGGAACCAGTTGTCCGAGGGCAGGAAGCCTTCGGCCTCGACGGCAACGGACTGGACGAAGCGGTCCGTGGAAAGCTCCAGCAGCCATTCTCCATCGTCCTGCCGAAGCTCGGCCGACAGCATTGCCGAACAGAGCGCCTTCGCCCGGCCGCGCGGGAAGTGGAACGCCTCCGCGATCACCGTTCCGTTGCCGTCGACCAGCCGGCCGACCGTGACATCGTGCGATGGCGGGCCGAAGCGGAAGGCATAGGTCGTGTCGAAGAACGCACCGAAGAGGTCGGTCGCCGGCAGCGTCTTAGCCGAATACGGGGCGAGCCGGACCTCCCGCCGCCCGCCGACGACCGGCTGGCGGCCGTGGCGCAGGCAGGAAAGCTCCAGCGTCAAGGTCTGTTCTTCCGCACCGTCGTTGATGACATGCACATCGAGCCCGTTCGTGCCCTCGTCGGAAAGTACGAGCTGCACCGGGCGGAAGGCGCGGCGCAGGGCATGCCATGCGGATTTCGGCAGGCCCGTCGCATCGACGATGCCCCAGCCCGCGCCGGGCAGCAGGTCCTGGAAGGTCCAGACCAGCGCGCCGTTGCAGGTGGATTGCGGCCGGCGCCATTCGGCGAAGGTCGCCTCCATCACCTCGCCGGTGACAGCGCGGGAAAGGTCGAGATAGCGGCCGGGATCCTCACGGCGCAGGCGCGCCGGGTCCTCGCCATAGAGCAGGCCGAGATAATGGTCGCGCACGTCCTCGAAATCCCAGGAGGCGCCGCGGTCGCGCGGCACGCGAGCCTTCCAGCGCGGATCGTGCACGGCCGGCACCGGCAGGTGCGCGTCGAGCGTCTCGCGTTCCGGCACATTGGCGAAGGCGAGGCTTTCGGCGGCGAAGCGCACCTCGGCGCGGCGCGCATCCTCCAGCGGCCGGCAATAGGCGCCGACGCCGTAATAGTGCGTCACGCCAGCATTGGGCGCAAAGGGCATGGCGCCGCCGCCCGGCGAATTCTCGACATAGGGCACGTCCGGCCGGTGCGCGGCGACGAGTTCGGGCAGGATCTCGCGGGTGAGCGGCCCGGCCCGGGCGCTTTCCGGCAGGCCGAGCATCGCCGCCTGCTGGTCGATCTCGCTGCCGCCGCACAGGACAGCAAGCGACGGCGAGGCGGCATTGGCCTTGAGGAACTGCGCGATTTCTTTGCGGACATTCCCGATGAATGCGAGATCGTTAGCCGGATAATCGAAATTGGCGAACTGGAAGTCCTGCCAGACCATCAGCCCCAGCTCGTCGCAAAGCGCAAAGAAATCCGGCGTCTCATAGGTCATGGTGCCGCCGATGCGCAGCATGTTCATGTTCGCATCCGCCGCCAGTTTCAGGAGCGGCGCATAGCGCTCGCGGCTGCCCGGCAGGTCGACGATGTCGGCATTGGTCCAGACCGCGCCGCGGCAGAAGATCCTCGTGCCGTTGACATGGAGTGCGAAATCCCGGCCGTCCGCGCCGCGGTCGATATCGATGCGGCGGAAGCCGGTGCGGCCGAGCCTGTGGCGTGCGCCGTCCACAATGAGATGGACATCGTGCAGCACGGGCGCGCCATGCGTGCGCGGCCACCATGCCGCGACCCCGGGGATGGAAAGGCTTGCCGCAAACCGGCCCTCCCCGTCCCGCGCGGCGACAACGGCCATGCCGGCGCATTCGACGCGCGGCGACACGGCGCCATCGAGGCGGAAGCGGATATCGAGCCGGCCGGTACCGTCCTCCTCCAGACGGGCGGCGATGCGCACATCGGCCGGCAGCGCGGGCGCGGGCCGTAAGAGGCGGACCGGCCGCCAGGGGCCGGCGGCATGGACCTCCGGGCACCAGCCGGGCATGCGGCCGAGAAGGGTGGTGCGGACGAGCCGAAGGCCCTGCGGCGTGATCATCTGCGGGCGCCAGCGGGCGCGGGGGCCGCGCTTTTCGAGATGCGGCTTCAGGGCGCGGAAGCAGAGGACGAGACGGTCGCGGCCCGTCAGCGTGACGGGCAGATCGTGGCGCACGAACATGCTGTCGCAGGAGAGCGCCGGCGCGCCGTTCCACCAGACCTCCGTCACGGTCGCGAGCCCGTCGAAATGCAGCATAGCCTCGCCCGACGCTTCGCCGGCAAGGTCGAGGACGTACCAGGCGTCGAGATGGTCGAGCGGCTCGGGCGCGGTCCGGTCGAAACGGCCGGCGCGCTCCAGCGCCCCGGCGACGGTGCCGGGCACGGGGGCGTCGATGAAGCCGGAGAGACCGTCGAGCCCTGCCGGATCGGCGATCGCGCCGGCCGGCGTCAGGATCATGCGCCAGCCGTCAGAGAGCATCCTGCCGGTCGCGGGCACACCGTCCTCCATCAGCCGATCCGCGCGGCGAGCGCCGCCATCAGGCCATCCCAGGCTTCGACGGCCGGGTCGAGCGCGGTCGCGAGCGGTTCAAACCGGCGGCGCGTCACGGCGCGGGCAAGCTGGAACTGCACCGTCTTCGCCGTCTCCGAGACCTTGCGCGCGGCGTCGGCGGCGTCCTTCAGGTGGCCGTCGGGCGCAAGCCAGTCGAGATGGCTGCCGGCAAGCTCGAAATTGGCGCCGACCTGGCGCAGCGTGTTGAAGGCATATTTGTGGAAGAAGCCGAAGGGGCGATCCGCCACGGCCTCGACCTGCGCCGGGAACACCTTGGCGAAGGCCGCGAGCGGGTTTTCCGACGGGCGCCGGGCGAAGTGGACGGCGAGCAGGCGCTGCGCCTCGCGGCGAAGATGGACCTCGTCGGGCAGCCTTTCCGGGAACTTAGCGAATTCCGTATAGGGCAGGAAAGGCAGGTCCGCTTGATCGTCATTCCGGTGGAACAGGCCGTCGAAATCCTCGCCTTCAAGCCGGAAGAAGCCGGCATTGTGGAAATAGTCGAGCCGCTTCGCCGCAAGGTCGAGCCGGTTGATCGCGACGGTCGTCTTGCCGTGCTCCTGCCGGTAGGCGACGCCGCGGGTGTCCGGCATGTAGAAACTGTCCATCTCGACGAGGCAGAGCCGGCCGCGGGCGATCTGCGTCGCGACGTGGTCCTCCACCCGGTCGAAGATGGCAAGCTCGGTGCTGCGGATGCCGTAGAGGGCTTCGAGGTCTTCCAGCGGCACCTTGAAGAAGGTGAACTGGTCGCCCTCGAAATCCTGCGCCAGCGTGAAGCCGAGCATCGCCTCGGGCGGGGCGCCGAGCGCGTTCAGCACCTCGATCCACAGATCGACATAGCAATTCGTCTCCGGCCACATGCGTTCCGCGTCGTGCAGCGCGTGCGGCCGGTAGGTTTCGGGGTCGAGCCCGGCGAAGACGGCGGCCATGTCAGTCCTGGTATCCCAGCACCTTGCGGACATCGGCCGGCCAGACGGCGATGTCGAGGCCGTGGCGAGCAAAGAGCGCGAGCGCGATGCGCTCCAGGCCGAAACCGACGCAGGCGGTATGCGCAACGTCGCCGTTCTCGAGATGGAGGCCCCATTTCGCGCCGAAGGCGTCCTGATGGTAGTTAAAGCTCATGCAGGCCGTCGGCTTGGCGGCCGAGGTCACCGGGATGAGCAGCTCGAACTTCAGGTTCTGGTCGCGCTGGTTGTTGGCGAGCATGCGGCCGGCACGGCCGAAGAACGGGTCGTTGGCGACATCCATCGTCACGTCGAGGCCGAGCCGGCCCATCATCTCGAGGCCACGGTCCATCCAGCTCTGGCGGAAATCCGTCACATGACCCTCAGTGCCCATGCAGACATATTCGCGCATGCGGAAGAGCTGCTGGCGGGCGGGATCGTTGGAGGGCTCGTGCCGGAAGCAGTAGGACTGCAGGTCGTAGAGCCCGCCCTTCGCCGGCAGGCGGCCGCGCTTGGCGATGGTCGGATAGAGCGGGTAGCAGGCCGCCGGCGTCAGCACGATGTCCGTCGCCTTCTGGTCCTTCGTCCAGTCGTCGCCGACCTCCATGCATTGCAGGAGGCTCATATGGTCGAGCTCGCTGCCGCAGAAGCTGTGCACCGTGCCGGCAAGCTGCGGGAAGCTCTTCATGTAGCCGCTGCTTTCGAAATGCGCGCGGCTCATGCCGGGGGGAAAGCGCATGGCTTCGGCGCCGTCGGCGCCGCCATAGGCGTCGATCAGCCGCTCGAAGCGGGCGATGACGTCCTCGAAGGCGCCGCTGCGGCCGTAGAGGCCCTCGACGCCGGTATCGATGAGAAGACCGGTATCGAAGAGCCGGTCGAGAAGCGAGGTCTGCATATCCATGGTGTCACCCGATCAGGCTGGTGTCCTGCTTGTGGACGAGCAGGAGGTTCGACGTGTTGCCGAGGATGCGGTCGTTGGAAATCATGAGCTGGGCGGAATGCGCGTCGCGCAGGTGCCGGCCGAGGCTGAAGGGCGTGCCGTTCTTGTAGCCCATGATGCCGCAGATCAGCATGGCCTGGTTGACGATCGCAAGGATCGTCTCCGAGGCGGCGATCTTGACGTTGTTCATCGCCACCGCGAAGCCGACGGAGGAGAGCCGGTCCGCATCCGCCTTGGCCGCCTCGTATTCACGAAGGCCAGCGACCGTGCTCGCCTTGACGAGCTGGAGAAGGTTGGAGGCTTCCGCGAGGCGCAGCGCGCCGGGCGGTGTGACGCCGGGGCTCTTGCGGGCGGCGGCGCGCACGAAGGCCTGCGCCCGGGCGACCGCGTTGACGGCGATGCCGTACCAGACCGCGCTCCACAAGAGGTGCGAGGTGGCGAGCATCGACTGGGCAGCGATCTCGGCAAAGGGTTTCGGCAGGATTTGCGCCTTCGGCGCCTCGCCCTTGAAGAGCCAGCCATCCGAGCAGGTGCCGCGCATGCCAAGCGTATCCCAGACATGGGTCCGCTCGATCGTGTACTGGTCCCTGGTGAAGACGGTCATGACCTGGTCGGTCGAGGCGGCCTCGGCATGGGCGCGCGAGGTGATGAGGATCGCGTCGGCATGGGCGCCGTAGGAGATCACCGTCGCATCCTTGGTGAGGCGGCAGGTGTCGCCCTCGACCTCGATGGCGCAGATGCTGTTGCGCAGGTTCCCGCCGATGCCGCCCTCGGTCGTCGCCGAGGCGAGCAGCAATTGGCCGGCAGCGATCCGGCGCATGAAGCCGGCGTGCCAGGGATCGTCCGCGCCGTGCGAGACGAGGCTCGACAGCTTGATGTGGTGCATGGCGAAGACCATGGCGGCGGCCGCGCAGCTCTGGCCGACCAGCGAGCAGATCTCGGCGATTTCCGAAAGCGAGGCGTCCTCGCCGCCGAGCGCGGCGGGGATCTGGATCGACAGCAGCCGTTCGGCGATCATCGCGTCGACCGCTTCCCGGGGGAAGCGGCCCTTGGCGTCCACGTCGTCGGCATGCGCGGCAGCCACGGCGGCGACGCGCTCGGCGCGCTCCGTGTAGCCTCTCCCGACGGTGACGGTCATTCGGCCGCCTCCGCGCTGCCGACAAGGCTTTCCACCGCCCGGGCGATAGCCGCGATGCTCTGGAAGGACTTGCGGTTGAGCAGGCTGTCGGGGAACTCGATGTCGAAGGCGTCCTCGATGCCGAGCATCACCTGGACGGAAGCGAAGGAGGAAAGGCCCGCCGCGTAGAGATCGGCATCGTCCGCGAGCTGATCGACCGGAACCGGAAGGCCGCCGTGCTTGCTGAGGATTTCACGGATTTTCTGCTTCATGCTTTTCTCCCATCGGGCTCGTCCGGCCAAACATCTGGCCGCCATTCATCCTGCCCAATGGCTTAGGCCCGGCCGGATAAGATCGGCTGAAGGGACATGGATAAGATTTCGTGAACCGCCTCGCAGCGCTGCTCCAGCCTGGAACGCGTGCCTATCGCCATTTCTGAAGAAAAGATGAGAAGGCCCGGATTTTCGGGCGATTGCGCGAAAGGCCAGGTGTTTCGCAACGATACGAATCGGGGCCATTCAAGCTTTATCAACCATAAGGCGAAAAGCTGCCCGAAAACCGCAATCGCTCACCAAAATGGGGGATTACGGCGCCGCCGGACACGGCATCGGCGATTGACGCCGTGCCGTATCGTGCCGGACAGGGAGCGCGTACCTTGCCGGCTCAGATCGTCCCGGCGGGCCGCGCGGCCTTCGTCAGTGCGCCTCGTCCCAGTTGGTCGCGGCGCGTGCATCCACCTTCAGCGGCACCTTCATCGACAGCGCCGGCATGGAGGCGTTTTCCATGATGTCGACGATGACGGGAATGGTCTTGTCGACCTCCCCGTCCTCGACCTCGAAGATCAGTTCGTCATGCACCTGCAGCAGCATGCGGGCGGACAGGCCGGCGGCGGCGAGCGCGGGCTCCATCTTCACCATGGCGCGGCGGATGATATCGGCGGCCGAGCCCTGGATCGGCGCGTTGATCGCGGCGCGCTCGTTAAAGGCGCGCACCGACGGGTTGGACGATTTGATCTCCGGGTAATGGGCGCGGCGGCCGAAGATCGTCTCGACATAGCCGTTCTCGCGGGCGAAGGCCTTGGTGCTATCCATGTAGTCCTTGATGCCCGGGAAACGCTCGAAATACTTCTTGATGTAGTCGCCCGCCTCCGAGCGCTCGATGGAGAGCTGGTTGGCGAGGCCGAAGGCCGAGATGCCGTAGATGATGCCGAAATTGATCGCCTTGGCGCGGCGGCGGATTTCCGCCGGCATGCCTTCCACCGGCACGCCGAACATTTCGGACGCGGTCATGGCATGGATGTCGATGCCGTCGGCGAAGGCCTGCTTGAGCTGCGGAATCTCGGCGACATGGGCGAGCACGCGCAGTTCGATCTGGCTGTAGTCGGCCGAGACCAGCCTATTGCCGGGCGTCGAGATGAAGGCCGTGCGGATCTTGCGGCCCTCGGCCGTGCGCACCGGGATGTTCTGCAGGTTCGGGTCCGAGGAAGAGAGGCGCCCGGTCGTCGTCGCGGCGAGCGCGTAGGACGTGTGCACGCGCTTCGTCTCGGGATGCACGAAGCCGGGCAGCGCGTCGGTATAGGTGGATTTCAGCTTGGTGAGCTGGCGCCAGTCGACGATCTTGCGCGGCAGCGGGATACCCTGTGCCGCAAGGTCCTCCAGCACCTGCGCGGAGGTCGACCACTGGCCGGTCTTGGTCTTCGATGCGCCCGGAAGACCCATCTTGCCGAAGAGGATATCGCCGAGCTGCTTGGGTGAGCCTATGTTGAATCGTTCGCCGGCAAGTTCGTAGATCTCTTCCTCGAAGCCTGCCGCGCCCTGCGCCAGCTCGCCGGAAAGGCGGGAAAGGACCTGCCGGTCGATGGTGATGCCGCGCTCCTCCATGCGGGCGAGCACGGGCACCAGCGGGCGCTCCAGCCGCTCGTAGACCGCCGTCATGCGCTCGGCCGCAAGCCGCGGCTTCAGGACATGCCAGAGCCGCAGCGTCACGTCGGCATCCTCGGCCGCATAGGCGGTGGCGCGAGCGATATCGACCATGTCGAAGGTCTGCGCGCCCTTGCCGGAGCCGGCGACGTCCTTGTAGGCGATCGGCTTGTGGCCGAGCCAGCGCTCGGAAAGCGTGTCCATGCCATGGTTGCCCGCGCCGGCATCGAGCGCATAGGACATCAGCATCGTATCGTCGAAGCCCTGCATGGTGATGCCGTGCCGGCGCATGACGAGATAGTCGTATTTGAGGTTCTGCGCGACCTTGAGGACGGATGGGTCCTCCAGCAGCGCCTTCAGCCGCTCCAGCGCGGCGCGGACCGGGATCTGCCCATCGGCAAGCCCGCCGCCGAGGAGGTCCCCGACGCCGGTCTTGTGGTTGACCGGCACATAGCAGGCGCGGATCGTGGTGCCCGACGGGTCCTTGGAATTGTCGGCGATGGCGAGCGAGAAGCCGCAGAGCTCGGCCTGCATGGCGTCGAGCGAGGTCGTCTCGGTATCGAAGCCGACGAGGCCGGTCTCGCGCGCCGCGGCGATCCAGCGGTCGAGCGCGTCGAGGTCGCGCACCGTCTCATAGGTCGAATGATCGATCGGGCCGGCGGAAAAGCGCTCGGCGCGTGACCTTGCAAGAGCCGCGGGCGTGGCTTCGCCGGGCTTTGCGGTCGGCAGCAGGGTCTCGGCGGCCTCGGCCGCCGTCTCGTCGCCATCAAGATCGAGCGCGGGACCGGCGACCTCGCCCTTGTCGAGATCCGGGCCGTGCGCCTCGGCGCCCCATTCGACCGGCACGCTCGCCGCCTCGATGGCGCCGGCATCGCAGTCGCAGGCTTCCGCGACGCGGCGGGTCAGCGTGGTGAATTCCATCGCCTTCAGGAAGGCGATGAGCTTCGGGCCGTCCTGCGGATGCAGGATCAGGTCGTCCAGCGGCATGTCGAGCGGCGTGTCGGTCTTCAGCGTCACGAGCTGGCGCGAGAGCAGCACGAGCTCGCGGTTGGCGATGATGTTCTCGCGGCGCTTGACCTGCTTGATCTCGTCGGCGCGGGCGAGCAGCGTGTCGAGGTCGCCATACTCTTCCAGAAGCTGCGCGGCGGTCTTCGGGCCGATGCCGGGCACACCCGGCACGTTGTCGGTCGAATCGCCGGTCAGCGATTGCAGGTCGATCATCTTTTCCGGCGGCACGCCCCATTTCTCGATGACTTCGGGAATGGAGATCTGCTTGTCCTTCATGCCGTCATACATCGAGACGCTCTGCGTCACGAGCTGCATGAGGTCCTTGTCGGAAGAGACGATGGTGACGTCGGCGCCATCGGCCTCGGCGAGGCGGGCATAGGTGGCGATCAGGTCGTCCGCCTCGAAGCCCTCCTTCTCGATGCAGGGCAGGTTGAAGGCGCGGGTGGCGTGGCGGATCAGGCCGAACTGCGGGATCAGGTCTTCCGGCGGCGCGGTGCGGTTCGCCTTGTACTGGTCGTAGAGCTCGTTGCGGAAGGTCTTCGAGGAATAGTCGAAGATGACGGCGAAATGCGTCGGCGTCACGCCTACGTCGGTATTGCGCGCATCCTTCAGGAGCTTCCACAGCATGTTGCAGAAACCCGAGACGGCATTGACCGGCAGCCCGTCCGACTTGCGGTTGAGCGGCGGGATGGCGTGGAAGGCGCGGAAGATGAAGCCGGAGCCGTCGACGAGGAAGAGATGATCACCTTTTTTCATGGGGTGAATGGATAGCGCGGGCCGTCTGCCACGTCCATCTCTCATTGCGGATACAGGCCCTCCCCAACCCCTTCCCCCAAGGGGGAGATGCCGGCAGGCAGAGGAGGTTTCCCCACCCTGCGAAGCCTCACGCGAACGTTACCAATTTGTAATTTTCAGCGGGGCTGGAATCCCTTGAAAAGCCACATTCGGACCCACAGATATTGGTCATCGGCACCTGATCAAAGCCGTTGTCTGGCATACGGCCTGTCCCCCGCCGCGCCAGACGAGGACAAAGGCCTCATCCCCCTCTCCGGGCCTTTGTCCATAATTCGCAGAAGCCGCCGCGACACGCCTCCTGTCGCCGGCGGCTTCTCGCATTTCGGGCCTTTCGCGGCCATGCGGATCGCGGGCGATCCGACATTGTCTTCCGCCGCGAACCGGCATAGCTTTCCCGCATGGACTTTGATCGCAAGGAGTCGGCAGCCTACCTCGCCAATCTTCTGGCGAAGGCGGCCTCGCGCGCCCTCCATGCGCGGGCGGACGGCGCGGGCTTCGCGCCCGGCCAGTTCCCCGTCCTGCTCGAACTGTGGGGCGGCGACGGCCTGACCCAGCGCGAACTCCTCGACCGGCTCGACATCGAACAGGCGACGATGGCCAACACGCTCTCGCGCATGGAGCGCGACGGACTGATCTTGCGCCGCCGGCACCCGAAGGACCGGCGGGCGCAGCTCGTCTTCCTGACGACGCGCGGCAAGGCGCTGCGCGAGACCGCGATGGCCGCCGCATCCGCCACCGAGGAGGCGTTGTTCCAGGGCTTCCGGCGCTTCGAGCGGGAGCTGCTTCTGGAATATATGCGCATGGTGCTCGCCAATCTCGGCCGCGATCCGCGCGTCTGACCGTCGCAAGACCGTCATACGATTTGCCCTCGCCGAGGCGATCGGTCTAATGTCGCCGCGCAATTCGCAAGGGATTCGACCATGACCAACATTCTGCCCGTCCTCGATCGCGCCAGCGCCGGCATTCCCGCCAGCCTCGAACGGCTTTTCGAGCTGGTGCGCATCAAGTCCATTTCCACAGACCCGGCCTTCAAGGCCGACTGCCGCAAGGCGGCCGAATGGCTGGTCACCGAGCTGCGCTCGCTCGGCTTCGACGCCACCGTGCGCGACACCCCCGGCCATCCCATGGTCGTCGCCCATCACGACGGCGCGCGTGCCGATGCCCCGCATGTGCTGTTCTACGGCCATTACGACGTCCAGCCGGTCGATCCGCTGAATCTCTGGGACCACGATCCCTTCGAGCCGGCGGTGCGCGATGCCGAAGGCGGCCGCCGCATCATCACCGGCCGCGGCACCTCCGACGACAAGGGCCAGCTCCTGACCTTCGTCGAAGCCTGCCGCGCCTACAAGGAAACGGCCGGCACGCTGCCCTGCCGCGTCACGATCCTCTTCGAAGGCGAGGAAGAATCCGGCTCGCCCTCGCTGAAGCCCTTCCTCGAAGCCAATGCGGCGGAGCTGAAGGCCGATTTCGCCCTCGTGTGCGATACCAGCATGTGGGACGCCGACACGCCGGCGATCTCGGCGGGCCTGCGCGGCCTCGTCGGCGAGGAGATCGTCATCAAGGCGGCCGACCGGGACCTGCATTCCGGCTATTTCGGCGGCGCGGCGGCAAACCCGATCCACATCCTTTCCGACATTCTCGCCGGCCTTCACGACGAGACGGGCCGCGTGACGCTCGACGGCTTCTACGAGGGCGTCGAGGAGACCCCGACGCAGATCAAGGCCGCCTGGGAAAAGCTCGGCAGCTCGGCGGAAAGCCTCCTCGGCGAGGTCGGCCTGTCGATCCCGTCCGGCGAGAAGGGCCGCTCCGTGCTGGAGCTCACCTGGGCGCGGCCGACCGCCGAAGTGAACGGCATCACCGGCGGCTATACCGGCGAGGGCTTCAAGACCGTGATCGCGGCGGAAGCCTCGGCGAAGGTCTCCTTCCGCCTCGTCGGCAAGCAGGATCCCGCGAAGATCCGCGACGCCTTCCGCGCCTATGTCCGCTCGAAGGTCCCGGCCGACTGCTCGGTCTCCTTCCACGCCCATGGCGGCTCGCCGGCCATCCAGCTTCCCTACGATTCGGCGCTCTTGGAAAAGGCGAAGTCCGCGCTGTCGGACGAATGGCCGAAGCCGGCCGTCGTCATCGGCATGGGCGGGTCCATCCCCATCGTTGGCGATTTCCAGAAGATGCTCGGCATGGAATCCTTGCTCGTCGGCTTTGCGCTGTCGGACGACCGCATCCATTCGCCGAACGAGAAATACGAACTGCGTTCCTTCGAGAAGGGCATCCGCTCCTGGGTACGGATCCTCTCCGCGCTGGCGGCGCGTTGACGCAGAAGTGATGACGCGGCTGGCTGGCATTCACCGGGCGAACCGGAAATGCTGGCCAACCGACCAACGACAAGAATGGCCGCGTCGCACCGCGCGATGACAGGCCCATGATGGGGAAGGGTGAGGATGGCGCCAGCACGGACTGCGAAGGCAACCTGCTGCTCGAACGACGGCCTGTCGAAGACGGCCGAAGGCGGGGCGGCATGAAGCGACTGCGGAAATTCTTCTGGCCGCTCGTCAGCACCCTCGCGATCGTCCTGTCGGTCTATATCCTCTATAAGGACCTGCGCGGCCTTTCGCTCGACGAGTTCATGGCGAGCATCAACGCCATTCCGGTGTCCGGCTGGATCCTCGCCTGCGGGGCGACGCTTGTCGCCTATGCGGCGCTCGCCGGCTACGACCACCTGGCGCTGGAACATCTCGGCCACCGCATCTCGCTGTGGTTCATCACCCTCACCTCCTTCACCACCTATGCGCTGTCGCACAATATCGGCGCCTCGGTGTTTTCCGGGGCGCTGGTGCGCTATCGCGCCTATACGTCGAAGGGACTTACCGGATCGGAGGTGGGCGTTCTCGTCGCCTTCTGCTCCTTCACCTTCGCGCTCGGCACCTTCATGCTGTTCGGCTTCGTGCTCGTGCTGGAGCCGGAGATCATCGAGCGCTTCGCCGATTTCCTGCCGATCGAGGCGGCCTTCTCGACGGGGGTCTTCATCCTCGCGGTGGTCGCGCTCTACGTGGTGGGCAGCCTCGTCGGCTTCCGGCCGATCGATACGCGCTGGCTCAAGCTCGAATATCCCAAGCCCTCGCTCGTCTTCCGCCAGCTCATCATCGCACCGATCGAACTGATCGGCGCGGCGGGGATCATCTATTTCGTGCTGCCGGCGGAGGGCAATCCCGGCTTCTTCGTCGTGCTCGGCATCTTCCTCGCCTCCTTCTCCGTCGCGCTCCTCTCCCATGCGCCGGGCGGCATCGGCGTGCTCGAGCTCGTCTTCCTCGCCGGCCTGCCGGACATGGATCCGGCCGTGGTGCTGGCGGCGCTCGCCGTCTTCCGCCTCTTCTACCTCATCGTTCCCTTCGTCATGGCGCTTGTCGTCATCCTCGTCTTCGAGCGATCACGTTTTCTTGCGCGAGCGAGGAACGGAGAGGATTGAAACCAGGAATAGTTTCGGTTCATCTTCGGTTCAGTCGAATTGTTTCATGCTCTGATCCGTCCAGATCATTGTGAAGCAATGAAAAACCAAGGGAGACCGACATGAAGACAACGATCAAGACCGGCCTTTCCGCCGCCATGGCCGTCGCCATGTTCGCCACGACGTTCGTCCCCGCACAGGCTTTCGCCGTTCCGATGCCCAAGGCCGGCGTTTCTCAGAGCAGCGACGTCGAGCAGGTGCAGTATCGCAGGAGACATGGCGGCTGGTATCACGGCCATCGCGGCTATCGTCATGAGCGCCGGGGCTATCGCCGCCATTCGGATGGCTGGTGGTATCCGCTGGCCGCCTTCGGCGCAGGCGCGATCATCGGCGGCGCGATCGCCAACGACGGCTATTCGCGTCCGCGTTACGAAGGCATCAATCCGCGCCACACCGACTGGTGCTATGCGCGCTATCGCTCGTACCGGGCCTACGACAACACGTTCCAGCCCAATTACGGCCCGCGCCGCGAGTGCCTCTCGCCCTACTATTGAGACGACCTTCCGGGCGGCCTTCGGGCCGCCCGATCCCGTCGACCCGATTCCATCGAATTGACGCCAGCGCGTTCACCGCTTCTTAACGACCCCTTAAATCGCCGCATTTAAGGTCCACCGACCGGCGATATCAGAGGGTTCATCCGACCGCTTATGGCAGGCAACCGAAAATCCCAGCGCATCGAACCGTCCTTCCGGGGAGCGGCAGGGCGAGACGACGACGATGATCTCCATCTCGGCGCGGAGGATCGTGTGGCCGGCGGCGGGCGGAACGGCCGCGGCAAGCCGCCGAAGGCCGCCAGGGCGCGGCGCGGTGAGAAGCGGCGGCGCCAGCCCTCGCTCGGCATCTTCGGCCTCTTCCGACGGCTCGTCTACTGGTGCCTGGTGCTCGGCCTGTGGGGCGCCATCGGCGTCGGCGGGCTCGTGCTCTATTACGGCTCGCGCATGCCGAGCGCCACGAGCTGGGCGATCCCCGACCGGCCGCCGAACGTCAAGATCCTCTCGGTCAACGGCGACATCATCGCCAACCGGGGCCTGACCGGCGGCGAGGCGCTGTCGCTGGAGAACATGTCGCCCTACATTCCGCAAGCGGTCATCGCCATCGAGGACCGGCGCTTCTACTCGCATTTCGGCATCGACCCGCTCGGCCTTGCCCGCGCGATGCTGACGAACGTGACGTCCGGCCGCATGGTGCAGGGCGGCTCGACCCTGACGCAGCAGCTCGCCAAGAACATGTTCCTTTCGCCCGAACGCACGCTGGAGCGCAAGGTGCAGGAAGTGCTGCTCTCGATCTGGCTGGAGCACAAATACACCAAGGACCAGATCCTTGCGATGTATCTCAACCGCGTGTTCTTCGGCTCGAATTCCTACGGCGTGGAAGCGGCCTCGCGGCGCTACTTCAACAAGTCGGCGCGCGACGTCAATCTCGGCGAGGCCGCGCTTCTCGCCGGCCTCCTGAAGGCGCCCTCCCGCCTTTCGCCGGCGCGCGATCCGGAAGCGGCGGAGGCGCGCGCCCAGGTCGTCCTCGGCGCGATGCGCGAGGAAGGCTACATCACCGACGCGGAGATCAAGACCGCGATGTCGCAGAGCCCGGCGCGGGCGAAGAGCTACTGGTCCGGCGCCGAGCACTATGCCGCCGACATGGTCATGGCCCAGCTTCCCGGCATGATCGGCGACATCAAGGAAGACCTCGTCATCGACACGACCATCGATCTCGACCTCGAGAAGAAGGCCGACGAGGCGATCTCGAAGATCCTCGACAAGGACGGCGCCAAGTCCAATGCCTCGCAGGCCGCCCTCGTCTCCATCGACGGCACGGGCGCGATCCGCGCGCTGGTCGGCGGGCGCGACTATGCCGAAAGCCAGTTCGACCGCGCCTCCAAGGCCAAGCGCCAGCCCGGCTCGGCCTTCAAGCCCTTCGTCTACGCCGCCGCGCTTGAAGCGGGCCGCTCGCCGCTGTCGCTGCGCAACGACGCGCCGGTCAGGATCGGCAAGTGGACGCCGGAGAACTACGACCAGAAATATCGCGGCGAGGTGACGCTGGCCGCCGCCTTCGCCGAATCGCTCAACACCATCGCCGCCCAGCTCGTCATGGAAGTGGGGCCGGACGAGGTGGTCAAGCTCGCCCGCCGGCTCGGCATCGAATCGGACCTGCAGGCCAATGCCTCGATCGCGCTCGGCACCTCCGAGGTGACGCTCGTCGAGCTGACATCGGCCTATGCGCCCTTCATGAACGGCGGCTACAAGGCGACGCCCCACATCATCCGCCGCATCTCGACCGCCGACGGCAAGGTGCTCTACGAGAACACCTACGATAATCCGCCCCGCGTGCTGGAGCCCAACATCGTTTCCATGATGAACGGCATGATGATGCGCGTGATTTCGCAGGGCACCGGCAAGAACGCCCGCATTCCCGGCTGGCCAGCCGCCGGCAAGACCGGCACGACGCAGTCCTTCCGCGACGCGCTCTTCGTCGGTTATACCAGCAACCTGACGACCGGCGTCTGGTTCGGCAACGATGACGGCAAGTCGATGAAGAAGGTGACGGGCGGTGGACTCCCGGCGCGCGCCTGGAGCCAGTTCATGACGGCGGCCCATGCCGGCCTCTCGCCCTCGCCGCTCTTCGGCACGGCGGGCGGCGACCCGCTGCAGGCCACCGAGCCGGCGCCGGAAGGCGACCAGCTCTTCGACATCATCTCGCGCACGCTCGGCACCGACGAACGGCCCACGGACACCGGCGCGGCCGTCGCCAACGAGCAGACCGGCACCGTGCCGCTCGATGACGGGCCGCTCGACGACGGGATGATCCCGCCGGCCGAGGTCGGCGGCGATGGCCGGCCGGCCACGCACCGCACGACACTTCTCGACATCCTGATGGGCGGCTGACGTCCACGTAAAACCTGCACCGCGCGGTACGGACCGTTCTGCCGGCTTGACGCCCGCCGGCAAGCTCACCACATTGCCGGCGGCGACCCTTTCACCTTGCCGGACACGCTGATTTTGCGCGCTTTGCGCCTCGTCCATGTCTTGCAGTCGTCTGGAGGGGTCCTTATATACCCCGCAAAGCTTCGGTTCAGACCGGCGCTTTCGACAAGACCATACCATTAGGGGCTGCCAAAAGAATGCCTGAATGGGTTCCGGCAGTTCGCTTCAAGGAGAGAATGACATGGCTAAAGTAATCGGTATCGACCTCGGAACGACCAATTCCTGCGTCTCCGTCATGGATGGCAAGGACGCGAAAGTCATCGAAAATGCCGAAGGCGCGCGCACGACGCCTTCCATGGTCGCCTTCACCGAAGACGGTGAGCGGCTGACCGGCCAGCCGGCCAAGCGCCAGGCGGTCACCAACCCGGAAAACACCCTCTTCGCCGTCAAGCGCCTCATCGGCCGCCGCTACGACGACAAGCTCGTCGAGAAGGACAAGGCGCTCGTTCCCTACAAGATCGTCAAGGGCGACAACGGCGACGCCTGGGTCGACGCCCGCGGCAAGGGCTATTCCCCCTCGCAGATCTCCGCGATGATCCTGCAGAAGATGAAGGAAACCGCCGAATCCTACCTCGGCGAGACCATCACGCAGGCCGTCATCACGGTTCCGGCCTACTTCAACGACGCGCAGCGCCAGGCAACCAAGGACGCCGGCAAGATCGCGGGTCTTGAAGTGCTCCGCATCATCAACGAGCCGACGGCTGCCGCGCTCGCCTACGGCCTCGACAAGAAGGACGGCAAGACCATCGCCGTCTACGACCTTGGCGGCGGCACGTTCGACATCTCGGTCCTCGAAATCGGCGACGGCGTCTTCGAAGTGAAGTCGACGAACGGCGACACCTTCCTCGGCGGTGAAGACTTCGACATGCGTCTGGTCAACTACCTCGCCGACGAGTTCAAGAAGGACCAGGGCATCGACCTGAAGAACGACAAGCTCGCCCTGCAGCGCCTCAAGGAAGCTGCCGAAAAGGCCAAGATCGAGCTGTCCTCCTCGCAGCAGACCGAAATCAACCTGCCGTTCATCACGGCGGACGCTTCCGGCCCGAAGCACCTGACGATGAAGCTGACCCGCGCCAAGTTCGAAGCGCTCGTCGACGACCTCGTCCAGCGCACCGTCGCTCCGTGCAAGGCAGCCCTCAAGGATGCCGGCGTCACGGCGGCCGAGATCGACGAAGTCGTTCTCGTCGGTGGCATGAGCCGCATGCCGAAGGTGCAGGAAACCGTCAAGCAGCTGTTCGGCAAGGAACCGCACAAGGGCGTGAACCCGGATGAAGTGGTCGCCATGGGCGCCGCCATCCAGGCCGGCGTTCTGCAGGGCGACGTCAAGGACGTTCTCCTCCTCGACGTGACCCCGCTGTCTCTCGGCATCGAAACGCTGGGCGGCGTCTTCACCCGTCTGATCGAGCGCAACACGACGATCCCGACGAAGAAGAGCCAGACCTTCTCGACCGCCGAGGACAACCAGTCGGCCGTGACCATCCGCGTCAGCCAGGGCGAGCGTGAAATGGCCGCCGACAACAAGCTGCTCGGCCAGTTCGACCTCGTCGGCATTCCGCCGGCACCGCGCGGCATGCCGCAGATCGAAGTCACCTTCGACATCGACGCCAACGGCATCGTGCAGGTCTCGGCCAAGGACAAGGGCACCGGCAAGGAGCACCAGATCCGCATCCAGGCTTCCGGCGGTCTTTCCGACGCCGACATCGAGAAGATGGTCAAGGATGCCGAGGCCAATGCCGAGGCCGACAAGAAGCGCCGCGAGGGCGTCGAGGCGAAGAACCAGGCCGAAAGCCTGATCCATTCGTCGGAGAAGTCCCTCAAGGAATACGGCGACAAGGTCACGGAAGACGACCGCAAGGCCATCGAGGAGGCGATCGCCGCCCTCAAGACCTCGGTCGAAGCCTCCGAGCCCGACGCCGAGGACATCAAGGCCAAGACCAACACGCTCATGGAAGTCTCCATGAAGCTCGGTCAGGCGATCTACGAGGCCCAGCAGGCCGAAGAGACCGCCTCCTCCTCGGATGAGGCCGGCGACAATGTCGTCGATGCCGACTACGAGGAAGTCAAGGACGACAAGAAGTCGGCCTGAGCCTCCTGACATGCCGGCCGCGTCCGACGCGGCCGGTGCAACGGATAGTGAAAAGGCGGAAGTCAGCACGAAGGGAAACAAGGCAGCATGATCACTCCCGTTTATCGCGGCGATGACGTCATGGCCTTCCCTTCGCCCGGCTTCCGCCTTTCGCATGCGTGAGGCCAAGGCAAGCTTCCCCATCCATAATAACAAGACCGTTCCCGCGAAACGGACGTGAACCCGAATGGCAAAAGCTGATTTTTACGAGACGCTGGGTGTCTCCAGGACCGCCGACGAGAAGGAGCTGAAGAGCGCCTTCCGCAAGATGGCGATGAAGTACCACCCCGACAAGAATCCGGGCGATGCCTCCGCAGAACAGAAGTTCAAGGACGTCAACGAAGCCTATGAAATGCTCAAGGACCCGCAGAAGCGGGCAGCCTACGACCGCTACGGCCATGCGGCCTTCGAACACGGCGGCATGGGTGGCGGCGGCTTCGGCGGTGGCGGTTTCGGCGGCGGCGGTTTCTCCGACATCTTCGAGGATATCTTCGGCGAGATGATGGGCGGCGGGCGCCAGCGGCGTTCCTCCGGTGGACGCGAGCGCGGCGGCGACCTTCGCTACAACATGGAGATCTCTCTCGAAGAGGCCTATGCCGGCAAGACCGCGCAGATCCGCGTGCCGACGTCGATCACCTGCGACGTCTGTACCGGCTCCGGCGCCAAGCCGGGCACCAGCCCCAAGACCTGCGCCACCTGCCAGGGCTCCGGCCGCGTGCGCGCCGCACAGGGCTTCTTCTCCATCGAGCGCACCTGCCCGACCTGCCACGGCCGCGGCCAGACGATCAGCGATCCCTGCACCAAGTGCCACGGCAATGGCCGCATCACGGAAGAGCGCTCGCTGTCGGTCAACATTCCGGCCGGCATCGAGGACGGCACGCGCATCCGCCTTTCCGGCGAGGGCGAGGCCGGCGTTCGCGGCGGACCGGCGGGCGACCTCTATATCTTCCTGTCGGTGAAGCCGCACGAATTCTTCCAGCGCGACGGGGCGGACCTCTACTGCGCCGTGCCGATCTCGATGACGACGGCGGCGCTGGGCGGCACCTTCGACGTCGCCACGCTCGACGGCACCAAGTCGCGCGTCTCGGTGCCCGAGGGCACCCAAGCCGGCAAGCAGTTCCGCCTCAAGGGCAAGGGCATGCCGGTGCTGCGCTCCAGCCAGGTCGGCGATCTCTACATCCAGATCCAGATCGAGACGCCGCAGAAGCTCACCAAGCGCCAGCGCGAGCTGCTCAAGGAATTCGAGGAGATTTCCTCGAAGGAGAACAATCCGGAATCGGCGGGCTTCTTCGCCCGGATGAAGGAATTCTTCGAAGGCTGAGACCTTGGGAGACAAACGAAAAGCCCCGGCAGCGCCGGGGCTTTTTTGCATGTTCAATAGAACCGCGAACCTCTCCTCCGTCATGCCCGGCCTGTCCCGAGCATCTGCAACGTCTCGATATTTCAATGCGTTGGCAGATCCTCGGCACAAGGCCGAGGATGACGACAGCGGGTGGAGCGAGGTTAAAGGCTCCGGCGTGCCGGAGCTTTCCCGCCTGGGCTACTGAATCAGGATCGCCCGGAAATCGTTGACGTTGGTGCCGGTCGGGCCGGGCACGAAGAGGTCGCCGAGGGCGTCGAAGGCGGTCCAACTGTCGTTGCGCGACAGGAACTCGGCGGCGTCCTTGCCCTTGTCGGCGAGGCGCGAGACCGTGGTGCCGTCGGCGAAGGCGCCCGCATTGTCCTCCGAGCCGTCGATGCCGTCCGTATCGGCGGCGAGCGCATAAAGGCCTTCGAGGCCGTCAGTGGCGCAGGCGAAGGAGAGCAGGAACTCGCCGTTGCGGCCGCCCTTGCCCTTGCCCCTGATCGTCACGGTGGTTTCGCCCCCCGAGAGGATGACGACGGGTTTATGGAACGGCCGGTCGCGGCGCACGACTTCCGCGGCGATGGCGGCATGCACGCGGCCGACTTCGCAGGCTTCGCCCTCGATGGCGTCGGAAAGGATGACGGCCTCGATGCCGGCTTCCTTCGCGGCGGCGGCGGCGGCTTCCAGCGAGACGGCGGCGGAGGCGACGAGCCTCACCTCGTTGCGGGCATAGCGCGGATCGGAGGGCAATGGCGGCTCGTCCGTGCCGCCCTCGATATGGCGCATGACGGCCTCCGGCAGGTCGAGGCGGTAGCGCTCGATGAGGCGGAGCGCATCGGCGCGGGTCGTCTCGTCGGCGATGGTCGGGCCGGAGGCGACGAGGGCGGGATTGTCGCCCGGAATGTCGGAGACGACCAGCGAGACGACGCGGGCGGGATGGGCGAGCGCGGCCAGCCGGCCGCCCTTGATGCGCGAGACCTGCTTGCGCACGGCATTCATGGCGCTGATCGGCGCGCCGGAGGCGAGCAGCGCCTTGTTGACGGCGATCTCGTCGGCGAGCGTCAGGTCGCCGGCGGGCGCGGGCAGGAGCGCCGAGCCGCCGCCACAGACGAGGGCGACGACGAGGTCGTCCTCGGTGAGGCCCCGCACGGCGGCCATCAGCCGGCCGGAGGCGAGAAGGCCGCTATCGTCCGGCACCGGATGGGCCGCTTCCAGCACCTCGATGCGCTCGCAGGGCACCGCATAGCCGTAGCGCGTGACGACGACGCCCGTCAGCGGCGCGTCCCACAGGCGCTCGAAGGCGCGGGCCATCTGCGCGGCGCCCTTGCCGGCGCCGATCACCACCGTGCGGCCCTTCGGCTTTTCCGGCAGGTTGGCGGCCAGCACCTTTTCAGGATCTGCCGCATCGACCGCGACGGAAAAGAGATGTTCGAGAAAGGCGCGCGGGTCGGCGATGATGGGCATGGGGTTCCTCCGGGTCTGCGGGTAGCTCATATAAACACAGCCCCTCATCCGCAAGCCAGCGCCCTCTCCTCCAAGACGGCGCGGCGGGACGAGGGGCTGTCTCTCCTCCTCAGGATGGGGTGACCGGGCGGGGCTCCCCTCCCCGCCCGGTCAGGCCGTCATGCGACGGCGTGGTTCGCCATGCGCTCCAGCGCGGTGACGAGACCGGAGTGATCGAGGCCCGCATCGCCGTGGGCCGCGCACTGATTGAAAAGCTCCTGCGTGGATGCCGTGTTGGGCAGCGCGACGCCAAGCGTCTTGGCCCCTTGGAGAGCCAGATTGAGGTCCTTCTGGTGCAGCGAGATGCGGAAGCCCGGATCGAAGGTGCGCTTGACCATGCGCTCGCCATGCACTTCGAGGATGCGCGAGGAGGCAAAGCCGCCCATCAGCGCCGCGCGCACGCGCGCCGGATCGGCGCCGGCCTTGGAGGCGAAGACGAGGGCTTCGGCGACGGCCTCGATGGTGAGCGCCACGATGATCTGGTTGGCGACCTTGGTCACCTGACCGTCGCCGCAATCGCCGACGAGCGTGATGTTCTTGCCCATGAGCTGGAAGAGCGGCAGCGCCCTGTCGAAGCTTTCCTGCGAGCCGCCGGCCATGATGGAGAGCGAGGCGTTCTTCGCGCCGACCTCGCCGCCCGAGACCGGGCCGTCGACATATTCGGCGCCGGTCGCGCGGATCTTCTTGGCGAATTCCTTGGTCGCGATCGGCGAGATCGAGCTCATGTCGATGACGAGCTTGCCGGCCGAAAGGCCGTAGGAGACGCCGTTCTCGCCGAAGAGCACGTCCTCGACTTCCGGCGTATCCGGCAGCATGAGGATGATCGTATCGACGGTCTCGGCGAGCGCCTTCGGGCTGTCGACGATCTTCAGGCCGTTATCGACAAGCTCCTGCCGCGGCGCGATCGAGAACTTCGAGGTGATGACGGTGTGGCCGGCATCCTGGAGGTGACGCGCCATGGGCGTGCCCATGATGCCGAGGCCGATGAAACCGATATTTGCCATGATCTAACTCCCAGTCTTGAAATGGTTTGAGGCTCAGCGGCCGACTTCGGCCAGCCAGCCGAGGCCTTCCCCGGTGGTGGTGCGCGGCTTGTATTCGCAGCCGATCCAGCCGTCGTAACCGAGCGCATCGAGCGTCCTGAACACGAAGGGCCAGGCGATCTCGCCGGTGCCCGGCTCGTTGCGGCCCGGATTGTCGGCAAGCTGCACGTGGGGGATCTGCGCCTGGTGCTTCTTGAACGTACCGATCAGCTCGCCCTCGGTGCGCTGCTGATGGTAGAGGTCGTACTGGATATAGAGGTTGTCGGAGCCGACCTCGGCGATGATCGAGGCCGCCTGATCCGGCGTGTTGAGATAGAAGCCGGGAATGTCGAAATGGTTGATCGGCTCGATCAGCAGCTTGATACCGTGCTTACCGAGTTCCGACGCCGCCAGCTTGAGGTTGGAGACGAAGGTGGTGCGCAGCACGCTGTCCGGCACACCGGCCGGCGCGATGCCCGACAGGCAGTTGACCTGCTTGCAGCCGAGCGCCATCGCATAGTCGATGGCCGAGGCAACGCCCCGGCGGAACTCATCGACGCGATCCGGCAGCACCGCGATGCCGCGCTCGCCGCCGGCCCAGTTGCCGGCCGGCAGGTTGTGCAGGACCTGGGTGAGGCCGTGCTTCTTCAATTCGGCGCGCAGGGCTTCCTTGTCGAAATCGTAGGGGAAGAGATACTCGACCCCCTCGAAGCCGGCCTTGGCGGCCAGGGCGAAGCGCTCCATGAAGGGCACCTCGTTGAAGAGCATGGTCAGGTTGGCCGCAAATTTCGGCATTGTATTCTCCCTCTAACTCAATCCAGCAGGGCGGCCAGCGTTGCCGTCGGCGCATCCTCGCCGCGTTCTGCCAGTTCCTCGAACTCGACGACAGCGTTGATATCGGCGCCCATGGCGATATTCGTGACGCGCTCGAGGATGAACTCGATGACGACGGGAACCTGATGCTCCTTCATCAGCTTCTGCGCCGTGTTGAAGGCTTCCTGGAACTCGTTGGCGCTGCGGACACGGATCGCCTTGCAGCCGAGGCCTTCGGCGACCGCGACGTGATCGACGCCGTAGCCGGCTTCCGAGTCGGCATTCGCGTTGATGTTGTCGAAGGCGAGCGAGACTTCGAAGTCCATGTTGAAGCCGCGCTGGGCCTGCCGGATGAGGCCGAGATACGAGTTGTTCACGACCACATGCAGGTAGGGCAGCTTGTGCTGGGCGCCGACCGCAAGCTCCTCGATGAGGAACTGGAAGTCGTAGTCACCCGACAGCGCGACGATCGGACGGTCCGGGTCGGCGGCGCGCACGCCGAGCGCTGCCGGCAGCGTCCAGCCGAGCGGGCCGGCCTGGCCGCAATTGATCCAGTTGCGCGGCTTGTAGACATGCAGGAACTGCGCGCCGGCGATCTGGCTGAGGCCGATGGTCGAGACGTAGCAGGTGTCGCGGTCGAAGGCCTTGTTCATCTCCTCGTAGACGCGCTGGGGCTTCAGCGGCATCTGGTCGAAATGGGTCTTGCGCAGCATGGTGCGCTTGCGCTCGCGGCATTCGCCGGCCCAGCCGGACCAGTCGCGCAGCTTGCCCGCCGCCTTCCATTCCGTGGCGACCTCGACGAAGACTTGCAGGGCGGCGCCGGCATCGGAGACGATGCCGAAATCCGGCGTGAAGACGCGGCCAATCTGCGTCGGCTCGATGTCGACGTGGATGAACTTGCGGCCTTCCGTATAGGTCGGGATATTGCCGGTGTGGCGGTTTGCCCAGCGGTTGCCGATGCCGAAGACGAAGTCCGAGGCAAGCAGCGTGGCATTGCCGTAGCGGTGCGAGGTCTGCAGGCCGCACATGCCGGCCATCAGCGGGTGATCGTCCGGGATGACGCCCCAGCCCATCAGGGTCGGGATGACGGGAACGCCGGTGATTTCCGCAAGCTCGACCAGAAGGTCCGAGGCATCCGCATTGATGATGCCGCCGCCGGCGACGAGCAGCGGGCGCTCGGATTCATTGAGCATGGTGAGCGCCTTCTCGGCCTGGGCGCGGGTCGCGGCCGGCTTGTAGGGCGTCAGAGGCTCGTATGCATCGATATCGAACTCGATCTCCGCAAGCTGGACATCGATCGGCAGGTCGATGAGGACCGGGCCGGGGCGGCCGGAGCGCATCGTATGGAACGCCTTCTGGAAGACGTAAGGCACGAGGCCCGGCTCCATGACCGTGACGGCCCATTTGGTGACGGGCGCAGCGATCTTGGCGATGTCGACCGCCTGGAAGTCTTCCTTGTCGAGGCGGGCGCGCGGCGCCTGGCCAGTGATGCAGAGGATCGGGATCGAATCGGCGGAAGCCGAATAGAGGCCGGTGATCATGTCAGTGCCGGCGGGGCCGGACGTGCCGATGCAAAGGCCGATATTGCCGGCACGGGCACGGGTATAGCCTTCGGCCATGTGGCTTGCGCCCTCGACATGGCGGGCCAGGATGTGGCGGACCGAGCCGCGCGCCTTCAGCGCCGAATAGAAGGGATTGATCGCAGCGCCCGGAACGCCGAAGGCACAATCGATGCCTTCCTTCTCCAGAACCAGCACCGCCGCATCGACAGCACGCATTTTAGCCATGGGTTTTCCTCCGTCTCTCGAGAAGGAAGGTAGCGCATCCGCGTTTCGGCGCAATCATAAAATGGAAATCAATCCCATTATACGGAAATAAACATTTTCAACGAAACTGGAACAATCGCTCCGGGCCGGCTATGGGAATGGCAAGGCAGGCAGGAGAAGACCATCATGGCAGAGCATCAGGAAAAGACGCGCGGACGGCCCGGCCGGAAGCCGGCGGAAAATGCGGCGCCGTCCTCGGTGCAGGTGCTCGACCGGAGCCTGAAGCTGCTCGATCTGGTGGCGGCAGCCGACGGCGCGGCGCTGACGGACCTTGCGGACGCTTCCGGCATGGCGCCCTCCACCGTGCACCGGCTGCTCACCTCGCTCGCCCAGCACGGCATGGTGACGCATGACGGGGAGACCGGCGCGTGGACGATCGGCGTCAAGGCCTTCGAGATCGGCACCGCCTATCTGCGCTTCCGCAAGCTCGGCACGATCAGCCGGCCGTTCCTCAAGCAATTGATGGAGGGCTGCGGCGAGACCGCCAATATCGCCATCGAGGATGACGGCGACGTCGTCTTCATCTCGCAGGTCGAAAGCCATGCGCCGATGCGCGCCTTCTTCCGCCCCGGCCGGCGCGGGCCGATCCATGCTTCCGGCATCGGCAAGGCGATTCTCTCGACCTGGCCCGACGCCCGGATCGAAGCGCTGCTTACCGGCCGCACGCTGCAGCATTTCACCGACAAGACCCGCGATACGATCCCGACGTTGCTGGAGGATATCGGCAGGATCCGCGCCCGCGGCTGGTCGATCGACGACGAGGAGCACACGCTCGGCATGCGCTGCGTGGCGGCGCCGATCTTCGACGAATATGGCGAGGCGGTTGCCGGCATCTCGGTGTCCGGCCCGGCGGTGCGGCTTCCCGACAGCAAGGTGGACGCCTTCGGCCCCGTGGTTCGCGCGGCGGCGGAGGGCGTGACGCGGGCGATGGGCGGACGGCTCGGGACCAAATGAAACGCCGCCGCATCCTCTCGAATGCGGCGGCGTGGATATGCTCGGCGATGGCCTGCGGTCAGGCCGTTTCGAGCAGACGGCTTGCGGCCGCCGCGCGCTTTGCGCCCTTGCCCTTCATCGCCTTGCCGGCGACATAGACTTCGGCAACGCAGCGGTCGTCGCCCATGGTCTGGAGGATGAAGAGCTCCTCCAGTAGCGATTTCGCCGTGCGCATGCGGTATTCCATCGCCGTCTTGGCGCTCGAATCGAGCACGACGATATCCGCATCCGCCCCGGCATGGAGCGAGCCGATATGCTTCTCCAGCCCGAGCGCGCGGGCATTGCCGAGCGTCATGCGGTAGAAGGAATTGAACGGCGTCAGCTTCTGGCCGCGAAGGTGCAGCACCTTGTAGGCCTCGTCCATCGTCTCCAGCATGGAGAAGCTGGTGCCCGCGCCGACATCCGTCGCCACCGACCAGCGCGCGCCGGCCTTGTCGAAACGGTCGCGGTCGAAGAGGCCGGACCCCAGGAAGAGGTTCGACGTCGGGCAGAAGACGCCGACGCTGCCGGTCTCGGCGAGCACGCCGATTTCCCGGTCGCTGAGATGGATGCAATGGCCGAGCAGCATGCGCTCGTTCAGGAGACCATAGCGGGCGTAGATGTCCGTATAGTCCTTGGCGTCCGGATAGAGCGAGGTCGCGAAGGCGATCTCGTCGTGGTTTTCCGAAAGGTGGGTCTGGACATAGCAGGTCGGATTTTCGGCGACGAGCGCCTGGCTCATCTCCATCTGCTCCGGCGTCGAGGTGATGGCGAAGCGCGGGCTGATCGCATAATGCGCGCGGCCGCGGCCGTGCCATTTCCCGATCAGCGCCTTCGTCTCGTCATAGCCCTTCTGCGGCGTGTCTCGCAGCGCGTCGGGCGCGTTGCGGTCCATCATCACCTTGCCGCCGACCATGCGCATGCCGCGCGCCTCGGCCGCCGAGAAATAGGCGTCGACGCTCTCGGGATGCACCGAGCAATAGGCAACGGCGGTGGTGGTGCCGTTCGACAGAAGCTCGTCGAAGAAGCGGTCCGCCACGGCGCCCGCATGGGCGGCGTCGGCGAATTTCTGCTCCTCGACGAAGATGTAGGTGTTCAGCCATTCGAGAAGCTGCGCACCGTAGGAAGCGATGGCCTGGGTCTGCGGGAAGTGCAGATGCGTATCGATAAGGCCCGGCAGAACGAGGTTCGGCCGGTGATCGGCCACCTCGACATCCGCGCCGGCGAGTTTGCTGATGACAGCATGATCGCCCGTGTCCACCACCTTCCCGCCACGCACGAGGACGGCACCGTCCTCGAAGTAGCGGTAGGCAGCCGTGTCGTCGATGCCCTGCGGCTCGGCGACGAAGGTCAGCACCCGTCCGCGGATCAGGAGATCGCTCATTGCGTCTTCTCCCCGCTGACGGCGCTTTCGTACCAGGCGACGAAGAGCTTGCGCTCCTCGTCGGAGACCTGCGTGACGTTTGCCGGCGGCATGGCATGCGAGCGGCCGGCCTGCAGGTAGATTTCACGCGCGTGGTTGGCGATATCGTGGTCCGTTTCGAGAACCACGCCCTTCGGCGGCGCGATCAGGCCTTCCCAGCCGGGCTCCTTGGCATGGCACATGGAGCAGCGGCCGAGCACCGTGTCGCGCACCTTCGGGAAGGCTTCCGCCGTCATGAAGGGCTGCGCGGTCGCGGAAACCTTCGCGTCGGCCGTCTCGCCCGTCAGAATCTTCGGCACCGTGGAGAGCCACATGATGGCGACGAAGAGCAGGGCCGTGGCGAGCCAGGTCCAGGTCGGGTTGCCGGCATTGGCGTGGCGGGTGTTGAAGTAATGGCGGATGGTGACGCCCATCAGGAAGACGAGCGAGGCGATGATCCAGTTGAACTGCGTGCCGAAAGCCAGCGGATAGTGGTTCGACAGCATGAGGAACAGCACCGGCAGCGTCAGGTAGTTGTTGTGCGTGGAGCGCTGCTTGGCGATCTTGCCGTATTTCGGATCGGGCGTGCGGCCGGCGATGAGGTCGGCGACGACGATGCGCTGGTTCGGCATGATGATGAAGAAGACGTTCGCCGACATGATCGTCGCCGTGAAGGCGCCGAGATGCAGGAACGCCGCGCGGCCCGTGAAGAGCTGCGTATAGCCCCAGGCGACGACGACCAGGATGAAATAGAGCGCCACCATGAGCCGCGTGTTGTCGTTACCGAAGGGCGACTTGCAGATCAGGTCGTACATGATCCAGCCGAAGCCGAGCGAGCCGAGCGAGATGGCGATCGCCACCGGCTTGGAAACGTTCAGCACGTTCGGATCGATGAGGTAGAGGTCGGCGCCCGCGTAATAGACGAGACAGAGCATGCCGAAGCCGGAGAGCCAGGTGGCGTAGCTTTCCCATTTGAACCAGACGAGGTGCTCGGGCATCTTGGCCGGCGCGACGAGATACTTCTGGATGTGGTAGAAGCCACCGCCATGGACCTGCCATTCCTCACCATGGGCGCCCGGCGGCAGATCGGGATGCTTCTTCAGGCCCAGGTCGAGGGCGACGAAATAGAATGACGAGCCGATCCAGGCGATCGCCGTGATGACGTGCAGCCAGCGGACGGCGAACATGACCCAGTCCCAGGCAATGGCGTATTCGTACATAGGGACCTCCTCCCATTTTCCATGGGCTTGTTTGCCATCAAGTGATTTTCCCGGAAATCCCGGTGAATCACCAACACTTTCAAAAAAAACTAAAAGATGAAGCCCACTTTGCTCCATACGCCGATGTGGTAGAAAGGGCCATGTCCTATCTCGATAATGTACGCGTCTTCGTTCGCGTGGTCGAACTCGGTACGCTTTCCGCGGCAGGGCGCGACCAGCGCGTCACCCCTGCGGTCGCCAGCAATCGCATCAAGGAGCTGGAGCGCCATCTCGGCGTGCGCCTCTTCAACCGCACCACGCGCAAGCTCTCGCCGACCGAGCACGGCCGCGTCTTCTACGAGGGCGCGGTGAAGATCATCGAGGCGGTGAACGAGGCGGAAGCGGCCATCGCGGACCTTTCGCGCAACCCCAAGGGGTCGCTGCGCATCACCGCTCCGCTCGGCATCGGCCGCCGGCTCATCGCCTCGGGCATTCCCGAATTCCACGACAAGTATCCCGACATCGAGGTGCGCGTGCGCCTGTCGGACCACAATGTCGACATCCTCGCCGAGGGCGTGGATGTCGCCTTCAAGCTCGGCGTGCTGGAGGATTCGAACCTGCGCATGCGCGGCATCCTCAAATGCGAGCGCGTGCTCTGCGCCTCGCCCGCCTATCTGGCGCGCCGCGGCATGCCCGCGAATGCAGACGCGTTAATCACCGACAAGCACGACTGTCTCCTGCTGCGCTATCCCGGCTCGAAGGAATATTTCTGGACGCTGGTGACGCCCGAAGGCCCGCGCAAGTTCGAGGTCGCCGGCCCCTATGACAGCGACGACGGCGACGTGCTCACCCAATGGGCGCTGGAGGACCGCGGCATCATCAACAAGCCGCGCTTCGAGGTGAACAGCCACCTGAAGGACGGAAGGCTCATCGAAATCCTGAAGGACAGCCCGCCCGCCTCCGTGCAGCTCGCCGCGATCTACCCGCACAAGCGCTTCCAGGACCCGAAGGTCCGCCTGATGATCGACTTCATGGCCGAGCGCTGTCAGCGGCTGATCGGCAGGCTGCTCGACGAGGAGCCGGCGGCGCTCGAGGAAACTATCGACTGAACGTTTCGGCAGCCTTCACCTGCTCCGCAGTCCATGACAGCGCGGCCGTCATGATCTCGGCGGCGGCAAGCGTGGCGATGACGGCGGGGCGCTTGTCCTTGAGGGCGGTGCCGCCGATGGGGCAGACGAGCTTTTCGAAGAGGCCGGGCGAACCGCTTTCGCGCGACAGCCAGTTGCGGAAGGTGGCACGCTTCGTCTTCGAGCCGATCATGCCGACATAGGCGGCATCCGTGCGCCTCAGCGCCTCGGCGGCGATGAGGAAATCGAGCGCGTGGTCATGGGTGAGGATCACGAAGCTGCTGCCGGCGGGCGCATCGCGCACCACGGCCTCGGGCATGGGGGTGAGGCACGTCTCGATGCGCGGCACCGTGGAGGCCATCAGCTCGTCCTCCCGCGTATCCACGAGGATGACGCGCAGCGGCGCGAGCGAGAGCGCCATGGCGAGCGCATCGCCGACATGGCCCGCGCCGAAGACATAGACATGCGGGCGCGCCGCCATTTCCCGCTCGCTGCGGGCGACGAGGTCGCTTGCCAGCGAAGGCCCGACCGCGGTGAAAGCAAGGCCGACCCTGCCGCCGCAGCACTGGCCGATCTCCGGGCCGAGCGGCACGTTCATCGGCTCGGCGGCAAGGCCGGAGCGCAGCGCCCGCCTTGCCTGGTCGATGGCCATGTATTCAAGCTGCCCGCCGCCGATCGTCGCGAAGATCGCCCGCTCGGAGACGAGCATCCAGGCATCGGTGTCGCGCGGCGTGGAGCCCGCGGCTCCCGTCACCTCGACAAGGATGACCGCTCGCTCGCGGCGAAGGAAATCCCTGATATCTTCGCGCGCGACAGGCATCGTTTCACCCCTTTTTACCGGCTTTCAGCCGCTCGATGGCCATCAGCACGCGCTCGGGCGTCGCGGGAGCATCGAGCTTCGGGCAGACCTTGTGATCCGCCACGCTCGCCACCGCATCCGACAGGGCATGCAGCACGGAAAGACCCAGCGGCAGCGGCGGTTCGCCGACCGCCTTGGAGCGGTGGATCGTCGGCTCGTAGGCTTCCGACCAGTCGGTAAGCGCCACGTTGAAGATCTTCGGGCGGTCCGAGGCGAGCGGGATCTTGTAGGTGGAGGGCGCGTGGGTACGCAGCCGCCCCTTGCCGTCCCACCACAATTCCTCCGTCGTCAGCCAGCCCATGCCCTGGATGAAGCCGCCCTCGACCTGACCGATGTCGATGATCCGGTTCAGCGAGCGGCCGGTATCGTGCAGGATATCGGTGCGCTCGACGACATATTCGCCGGTCAGCGTATCGACGGACACTTCGGAGCAGGCCGCGCCATAGGCGTAGTAGTAGAAGGCGTGGCCGCGGCCCTTGGAGCGGTCCCAGTGGATCTTCGGCGTCTTGTAGAAGCCGGCCGCCGAGAGCTGGACGCGCGCCATATAGGCCTGCTTGACCAGATCGTTGAAGGCGATCTCGGCATTGCCGATGCGCACCCGGTTGGGCAGGAAGACGACCTGGTCGCGCGGGACCTGATGGCTTTCCGCGGCAAAATCGATCAGCCGGTCCTTGATCTGGCGGGCGGCATTCTGCGCCGCCATGCCGTTGAGGTCGGCGCCCGAGGAGGCGGCGGTCGGCGAGGTGTTGGGCACCTTGGCGGTGGTCGTCGCGGTGATCTTCACCCGGTCGAGATCGATCTGGAACTCTTCCGCCACGACCTGCGCCACCTTCAGATGCAGGCCCTGGCCCATTTCCGTGCCGCCATGGTTCATGTGCACGGAGCCGTCCGTATAGACATGCACCAGCGCGCCGGCCTGGTTGGATTCGGTTTTGGTGAAGGAGATGCCGAACTTGACCGGTGTCAGCGCGATGCCGCGCTTGACGATGCGGCTCCCGGCGTTGAATTCGGCGATCGCCTTGCGGCGGCCGGCATAGTCGGCGCTCTGCTCCAGCTCGGCGACGATGCGCTGGATGATGCAGTCCTCGACCTTCTGGTGATAGGGCGTGAGGTTGCGGGTGCCCTCGACGCCGATCTCGTCGTAGAAATTCAGCTTGCGGATCTCGAGCGGGTCCTTGCCGACGGCGAAGGCCACCTCGTCGATGACGCGCTCGGCGCCCACCATGCCCTGCGGGCCGCCAAAGCCGCGGAAGGCGGTGTTCGAGACCGTGTTGGTATGCAGCAGCGCCGTCTTGGCATGGACATGCGGGAAGAAATAGGCGTTGTCGCAGTGGAACAGCGCCCGGTCGCCCACCGGGCCGGACAGGTCGGCCGAAAAGCCGGCACGAAGCGCGAAGGTATAGTCCACGGCGAGGATGCGGCCCTCCTCGTCGAAGCCGACATCGTAGTCGATGGCGAAGTCGTGCCGCTTGCCGGTGGCGACCATGTCCTCGTCGCGGTCGAGCCGTACCTTCACGGCGCGGTTCAGCTTCTTGGCGGCGATGGCGGCGAGCGCCGCGCACTGGTTCGCCTGCGTTTCCTTGCCGCCGAAGCCGCCGCCCATGCGGCGCACTTCCACCGCCACGGCATGGCTCGGCACGCCGAGCGCATGGGCGATCATGTGCTGCGTCTCGCTCGGCCCCTGGGTCGAGCAATGGACCATGACCTCGTCGTCCTCGCCCGGTACGGCGAGCGAGACCTGGCCTTCGAGATAGAAATGGTCCTGCCCGCCGAGCCGCATGCGGCCCTTCACGCGGCGCGGGGCGCCGTCGAGCGCGGTGGCCGCATCGCCGCGCTTCAGCGTCAGCGGCGGAAAGACCTGGCGGTGGGTGGACTGGTCGAGATCCCAGATGTCGATATCGGCCGGCAGTTCCTCATATTCGATCTTCGCGAGCCGGGCGGCGCGGCGGGCTTCCTCGCGCGTCTCGGCGATCACGCAGAAGATCGGCTGGCCGTGGAACTCCACCTTGCCGGCGGCAAGCACCGGATCGTCATGCATGCCCGAGGGCGAGATGTCGTTGACGCCGGGAATGTCCTCGTGCGTCAGCACCGCGACGACGCCGGGGGCGGCGCGCACCGCCGAGAGGTCGACGGATTTCAGGACGCCATGGGCGACGGTGGAGAGGCCGAGGCCGCCATGCAGCGTGCCGGCGGGCTCGGTGATGTCGTCGATATAGACGGCGGTGCCGGCGACATGCTTGTGGGCGGAGTCATGGCGGGGGCTGGAATGCACGCCGCCGGTGATCTTCTCGGCCTTGAGGTCGGTCGTATGCTTGTTCATGGCTCACGCTGCCTCGTATCGTTGCACCTGCGCGCTCGCCGCGCCGGATGTGGTTTCCACGAAGAACCGCAGAAGCAGGTTTCTCGCCGCCAGCGCACGATATTCGGCGGTCGCACGCATGTCGGTCAGCGGCGCGTAGTCTTCCGCGTATTTTTCCATGGCCGCTTCCACGGTCGCCTCGGTCCAGGGCTTCCCAAGGAGCGCGGCCTCAACGGCGAAGGCGCGCTTCGGCGTCGCCGCCATGCCGCCATAGGCGATCGTGATCGCCGCCACCGTGCCGTCGTCGGCAAGCGCCAGACGGAAGGCGCCGAGCGTCGCGGTAATGTCCTCGTCGCGGCGCTTGGTCACCTTGTAGATGGCCACCTTCTCGGAGGCCGCAGGCACCGGCACATGCACGGCCTCGACGAATTCGCCCGGCTGGCGGTCCTGCTTGCCATAGGCGATGAAGAAGTCCTGCAGGGAGATGGTGCGCCGTTCGGCGCCCTTGCGCAAGGTCAGCGTGCTGCCGAGCGCGATGAGCGCGGGGGGCGTATCGCCGATGGGCGAGCCGTTGGCGATGTTGCCGCCGATCGTACCCATGTTGCGCACCTGCTGACCGCCGATGCGGTGGATCAGGGGCTCCAGCACCGGAATATGCTGCGCGAGGACCGAGACCGCCTCGCTATAGGTGACGCCGGCGCCGATGGAGACCGTGCCGTCCTTCACCGTGATGGATTTCAGCTCATCGAGGCCGGCGATGAAGACCGCAGGCGCGATGTCGCGCATGTGCTTCGTCACCCAGAGGCCGACATCGGTGGAGCCGGCGACGACCGTCGCGTTCGGCGAGGCCTCCAGCACGGCGGCGAAGTCGTCGAGGCCGGCGGGAACGACGAAGCGGTGCTTGCCCTCGCCGATCTCGACGCGGGCGCCGTCGCGCAGGTCCTTGAGGCGGGCGATCATGGTCTCGCGCTCGGCCAGCAGCGGATCCTTGTCCGTGCCGCCATAGGACGAGATGGCGCGAGCGGCGCGCAGGATCGGCTCGTAGCCGGTGCAGCGACAGAGATTGCCTTGCAGGGCCGTCTCGATCTCGCGGTCGCTCGGGTTCGGCGTCGTCATCCAGAGCGCATAGAGCGACATGACGAAGCCCGGCGTGCAGAAGCCGCATTGCGAGCCGTGATAATCCACCATGGCCTGCTGCACGGGATGGAGGCGCCCGTCGGCGGCGGCCAGATGCTCGACCGTCACGACATGACAGCCGTCCAGCGAGCCGAGGAAGCGGATGCAGGCATTGACGCCCTCATAGACGAGCCCGCCTTCCGGCGTCAGGCGTCCCACCAGCACGGTGCAGGCGCCGCAGTCGCCTTCGGCGCAGCCTTCCTTCGTGCCTTTCAGCAGGCGGGAGAGGCGCAGCCAGTCGAGCAGGGTCTGGTCCGGCGCGACGTCGCGCAGGGACACGTCCTTGCCATTGAGGATGAAACGCAATTCCGAGCGGATCGTCACGGCCGCCATGGTTTAGCTCCCGCGGTAGGTGGAATAGCTGAAGGGCGAGACGAGAAGCGGTACATGGTAATGCGCGCCCTCGTCGGCAAGGCCGAAGCGGATTGGGATGATGTCGAGGAAGAGCGGGCCGTCGCCCGTGCGGCCGAGATAGTCGCCGGCATGGAAGCGCAGCTCGTAGGTGCCGGCCTTCATCGTCTCGCCCGACAGCAGCGGCGCGTCGCAGCGGCCGTCATCGTTCGTCTCGGTGGTCTTGAGGTGGCGGAACACATCGCCTTCGACCCGGTAGAGATCGATGCGCAGACCCTCCGCCGGCTTGCCGCGGGCGGTATCCAGAACGTGGGTCGTGAGCCGGCCGGCTCCGTGCGAATGAGACTGCATGTTTTCCTCCCGAGCACAATGCGCCTGCAATCACTATCCGCCAGCCCGTTTCCACTGAAAAGCAGAAAGATCGTTCGAGACTTTCAAATTTTCCGGGGGAATGGCACACGCGATTTTCGGGTTAGACATGCGCCATCGAAAACGTTTGGAGGAGCGTTCCATGCGATATCGCCGTGACATGCACGGATACGGAGAGACCCCGCCAAAGGCCGCATGGCCGGGCGAAGCGCGCGTCGCCGTTCAGTTCGTGCTGAATTACGAAGAGGGTGGGGAGAACTGCGTGCTGCATGGCGATGCGGCATCCGAAGCGTTCCTCTCCGAGATCGTCGGGGCCGCGCAATGGCCCGGCCAGCGCCACTGGAACATGGAATCGATCTACGAATACGGCGCCCGCGCCGGCTTCTGGCGCCTGCACCGGCTGCTGACGGAAAAGAGCGTTCCCGTGACGGTCTATGGCGTCGCGACCGCCCTCCGGCGCTCGCCCGCCCAGGTCGCCGCGATGCTCGAGGCCGGCTGGGAAATCGCCTCGCACGGCCTGAAATGGGTCGAGCACAAGGACATGAAGCCGGAGGAGGAGCGCGAGGCCATCGCCGAGGCGATCCGCCTGCACACGCTCGTCACCGGCGAGCGACCGCGCGGCTGGTATACGGGCCGCTGTTCGGTCAACACGGTCGATCTCGTCACC
Organism: Shinella zoogloeoides; assembly: GCF_033705735.1. NCBI lineage: Bacteria > Pseudomonadati > Pseudomonadota > Alphaproteobacteria > Hyphomicrobiales > Rhizobiaceae > Shinella > Shinella zoogloeoides. The sequence continues at coordinate 3,306,159 of NZ_CP131130.1, read as the reverse complement.
GAGGCCGGCGGCTTCGACTATATCTCCGACACCTATTCGGACGACCTGCCCTACTGGTACGAACATGGCGGCCGGCAGCAGCTGATCATTCCCTATACGCTCGATGCCAACGACATGCGCTTCGCCACGCCGCAGGGCTTCAATTCCGGCGACCAGTTCTTCAGCTACCTGAAGGATTCGTTCGACGCGCTCTATGCCGAAGGCACGTCGGGCAGTCCGAAGATGATGAGCATCGGCCTGCATTGCCGCCTGATCGGTCGGCCCGGCCGCGTCATGGCGCTCGCCCGCTTCATCGACTACGTCAGGAGCCACGAGAAGGTCTGGATCGCCCGGCGCGTCGACATCGCCGAGCACTGGGCGAAGACCCATCCGCCGCGCCTGCCCGCCGAGCGGCCGTCGCAGATGAGCGAGGAGGCCTTCGTCGAGCGCTTCGGCGGCATCTTCGAGCATTCCGACTGGGTGGCCCGCCGGGCATGGGCGGACGAGCTCTCGCCGGCGAACGACACGGCCGTCGGCCTTGCCGCCGCGCTCACCTTCCAGTTCCGCGCGGCGAGCGACGAGCAGCGGCTCGGCGTCCTCGTCGCCCACCCGGACCTTGCCGGCAAGCTGGCTGAGGCCAGGCGCCTGACGGCAAGCTCGACGGAGGAGCAGGCCTCCGCCGGCCTCGACGCGCTGACGGACGAGGAGCGGACACGCTTCACCGAACTCAACGAGCGCTATGTCATGAAATTCGGTTTCCCGTTCATCATCGCGGTGCGCGACAACACGAAGGCGAGCATCCTTGCGGCCTTCGAAAAGCGCATCGCGAACGACCGCGACACCGAATTCGCCACCGCCTGCCGCCAGGTGGAGCGGATCGCCCTGCTCCGGCTGAAGGCGCTGCTTCCCGCCTGAGCGGAATATGATAAACCTTGGCGAGACGGGGAGCCTCCCCACCCTGTCCCGCCGCAACGTTCACCAGCACGGCCTGTCGCCGGCAAGCGTATCCGGCCATTCCGGCCGAGGGAGGAAATCCATGAAGACCATCGAGATCAAACCGCTGACCCGCGAGGCTTTCGCGCCTTTCGGCCAGGTCATCGAACAGGACGGCGCCCACAATTTCCCGATCAATGCGGGCAAGTGCGTGCGCTACCACGACCTTGCGCATATCGAGACGACCGGCGAGAAGGCGCGGCCGATGATCAGCCTCCTGCGCGGCGAGCCCTATCCGCTGCCGCTGGAACTCAACATGGTCGAGCGGCATCCGCTCGGCAGCCAGGCCTTCATTCCGCTTAGCGACAGCACCTTCCTGGTGGTCGTCGCCGAGGAGACGGAGAACGGCCCGGCCGAGCCGATCGCCTTCCGCACCGCGCCGGGCCAGGGCGTCAATATCGGCCGGAACGTCTGGCACGGCATCCTGACCCCGCTCGACAAGCCCTCCGACTTCGCCGTGGTCGACCGCGGCGGCGAAGGCGTCAACCTCGAGGAGCATTTCTACGAGGAAGCGTTTCTGATCCGCTGAGACTTCCACCGGCCTCACGGATCTGCCGGCCCGCCTCCACGGGCCGGCTTTTTCGTATCCGGATTTTGTGAACCATGAAGGAACGGGCTGCGCGACGAGCGTGGCCCTTTCGTGTTCGGGGACCTTTACCCATCAACGTCATGCTCGGCCTTGGGCCGAGAACCCACCCGCGAGCGGGGGGTGGGTGGTCGGGTTAAACCCGACCATGACGGACGGGAGGTGGGCGGGCAGGTGCAGAGCGCGGAGGACGGTGCGGCGAGATCGCCGCTCCTGGCGATCTTTCTATCCTTACATCCCAAACGAAAAGGGCCGCGCTCGTCGCGCGGCCCTTTCCCGTCTTATGCGTCCCTTCCTATTCCGCGAAGAAAGCGAAGCGGATGACGAAGAGGATGGCGACGATGGCGGTTGCCGGGTGAATCTGGCGCCACTGACCGGTGAAGAGCTTCAGCACGACATAGCTGACGAAGCCGAAGGCAAGGCCGTTGGCGATGGAATAGGTGAAGGGCATGGCGAGCGCGGTGAGCGCGGCCGGAACCGCTTCCGTCAGTTCTTCCCAGTCGACTTCCGTCAGTTCGCGGATCATCAGGCCGGCGACGTAGAGCAGCGCCGGAGCCGTCGCGTAGCTCGGCACGGAGGCAGCGAGCGGCGAGATGAAGAGAGCGGCGAGGAACAGGATGGCGACGACGAAGGCGGTGAGGCCCGTGCGGCCGCCGGCCTGGACGCCCGAGGCGCTCTCGACATAGGCGGTGGTGCTGCTCGTGCCCATCAGCGAGCCGGCGACGATGGCCGTGCTGTCCGCGAGAAGCGCGCGGCCGAGACGGCTCTTCTGGCCTTCCTGGATGAGGCCGGCGCGCTTGGCGACGCCGATCAGCGTGCCCGTCGCGTCGAAGACCTCGACCAGCACGAAGACGAGGATGACATGCAGCAGGCCGCCATGCAGCGCGCCGACGATGTCGAGCTGCAGGAAGGTCGGCAGGATCGACGGCGGAGCCGAGACGATGCCGCGGAACTCGCTGACGCCGAAGATCCAGGAGAGGACCGTCACGACGAGGATGCCGATGAGGATGGCGCCGCGAACGCGCAGCGCATCGAGCACGGCGATGACGAAGAAGCCGAGGATCGCCAGAAGCGGGCCGGTCTGCTTGAGGTCGCCGAGGCCGACGAGGGTCGCCGGGTTGTCGACGACGATGCCGGAGCTCTTCAGAGCGATGATGCCGAGGAAGAGGCCGATACCGGCGGCAATCGCGCTTCTCAGCGAATGCGGGATGCCCTCGATCAGCCAGCTTCGCACGCCCGTCACCGTGAGGATGACGAAGATGGTGCCGGAGATGAAGACCGCGCCGAGCGCCTGCTGCCAGGTGAAGCCGAGCGCCGCCACGACGGTGAAGGCGAAGAAGGCGTTGAGGCCCATGCCGGGCGCCATGCCGATCGGCCAGTTGGCGACGAGCGCCATGACCATGGAGCCGAGCGCCGCGGCAAGACAGGTCGCGACAAAGACGGCGTCCCGGTCCATGCCCGTCGTCGACAGGATGTCCGGGTTGACGAAGATGATATAGGACATGGTGAGGAAGGTCGTCAGACCCGCGATCACTTCGGTGCGAACCGACGTGCCGTGCTCACTCAGCTTGAAAAGCTTTTCAAACATATTTTCTCCCCCTGGCGGACGCAGGTCGCGTCGCCGTGCGATAGATCCGGGCCAGATGCTCCTCCAGCAGCCCGTTCGCGGCTCCTTCCGCGCCTGTGCACGGCGGTCCGCAAGAGACGGGCCACCGGTGATCACAGCTTCGTTATATTGCGATTTCCCGTGCAACCGCGCCAGCCGGGGATTTCCCCGGATTTTAGCGAAACTCTTTCACGGCGGGCGGCGCCCGCCACCGCCTCAATCGCAGACATCGACCCATTGCCCGCCGACGAGACCCGCCATGCGGTCCGGCGCGATGCGAACCGCCGCATTGGTCGCACCGGCTGCCGGCACCACCTCGTCGAAGGCGCGCAGCGACACATCGCAATAGACCAGAAGCGCCGAGGGAAGGCCGAAGGGGCAGACGCCGCCGACCGGGTGGGAGGTCGCCGACACCACCTCTTCCGCGCCGAGCATGCGGGGCTTCGCGGAAAAACGGTCCTTGAACTTGCGGTTGCTCAGCCGCGCCGTGCCGGCCGCGACGATGAGCACGATCTCCTCGCCGACACGCAGGCAGATCGTCTTGGCGATCTGCGCGGGTTCGACGCCATGCGCCTCGGCGGCGAGCGGCACGGTCGCCGAGCTCTGCTCGGTGACGAGCACGTCGATATCGGGAGCATTCCGGGCGAAGAAGGTGCGGACGGATTCGAGCGACATGGCCTGTCATAACCAGACCGGCGGCCCCTATGCAAGAGCCGCCGCGTCGGTGCCGTCAGGCATAGATGCCGCCGGAGGGGGTGGTGCCCGCCGTCGAGCCGGGCAGGAAGGTCGCCGCCTTGCCGAAGGTGTTGACGACGCCGTTGGTCTCGGCAAGGTAGCGGCTGCCGGTGGCGCTGCCGACGATCACCGGGCTCGACAGCGACACGATGCCGGCATTGCGGGCCGCGACGAACTGGGTGAAGGCGGGGGTGCCGGTCAGCGTGAAGGTGCGCCCCTCCCCGGTGAGAAGGCCGGCGCCGATGTTCATGTGCCGGCGCGCACCGCCGTTGATGGTGTAATTCTCCTCCAGCACGATCCTGCACGGATTGTCGGAGAAGATGTGATCGGCATTCGCCCCGATCGCACCGAATTCCATCTTGCCGAGCCGAAGGGTGACGCCGTTGCCGACGGAAAGCCCGTGCACGAGGTCCGTCGCGATGGCGATGCGGATGCCGGAGACGCGGACCTGCGCGCCGTTGGAAAAGACGAGGCCGCCCGTGAAGACCACGGAGGCCGGCGTCGTCTCGTTGCCCTTGATGAAGAGCGTGCCGCCGCCGAGGAGCGGCCGGGCGACCATCGCCCCGGCGTAACTGCCGTCGGCAAGCTGGATGCTGACGTCATGGCTGGCGCAATCGAGCGCGTGCGCCGCGTCCACCGCCTTCTGCAGGGTGGCGAAGGGCGTGCCGGGCGTCAGGCCGTCATTGCCGTCGCTGCCGCCGGGCGCGACGTAATAGGTGCGGCTTGCGGAAAGCTGCGGGCGAAAGCCTTCCACGCCCGCGGGAAAGCGGACGCGCCCGGTCGCCGGGTCCGCCACCATGGCATCCACGAAGGACGCACCGTCCGCGCTCACCTTGACGCGGAAGGCATCGCTGCCGGCAAGCCCCATCTCGGCGCGGCCGGACCAGCCCGTCTGGAAGAGCAGCGAGGCCGTATCGCCGGCACTGGCCTTGTTGACCTTGATCTGGTGCCCCGCGCCCTCGTTGGTGAAGAGGGAGGCCGGCGCGGCGACGGCCAGCCGGTTCGTCGCATCCGCCGTCGCGTTGATGCCGATCCGGTCGGGCAGCACGATATCGAAGCCGGCGGGCGCCCAGTCGCCGTCCTTGAAGGCCAGCATGACATTCTCGTCGAGGACATAGGCAAGCCAGCCGGCGCGCGGCGGATAGAAGGTCCAGGCATCGTCCTGCCAGGCGGCGACCGCCTTCGCCTGGCCGGTCCAGGCGCCCGTCGCACCCGCCGGCACGAGATAGCGCTCGCCGCCCGCCGGGCTTGCCGGCGGGCTCGAAAGCGTGCGGCTCAGGACAGCGAGATGCAGGATCGCATCCAGCGCCTTGATCGCCTCGTTATGGGTGACGTGCTTCTGCGCCTGCGCGGGCAGGATATAGGGAAGGTTGAGGTTTTCGGTCGCGTCCATTTCGTCCGGCTCCAGTCCTGTCGGTTCGGGACGAGTATAGGAGGGCGGCGGAAGGCGGGGAAAACGCGACTTCGAAAAGCTTGCAACGGGGCGGCGGCCGGTGGAGGTGGCCGCCGCATTGGCAAAGGGCGATCCTACAGGATCGCCCGGCCGGTCAGTGCGAATCCTTCGGCACGGCATTGCCGCGGGCGCCGCGCAGGAAATCGAAGTCGGCGCCGGTATCGGCCCCGGTGACGTGGTCATGGTAGAGCATGCCGTAGCCGCTCGCGGGGCGCTCGACCGGGCTCTTCCATTCGGCAAGGCGGCGCTCGATCTCACCCTCCGGCACATCGAGATGCAGGCGCCGGTTGGGCACGTCGAGCTCGATGAAATCCCCGTCGCGCACGATGGCGAGCGGCCCACCGGCGGCGGCTTCCGGGCTGGTGTGCAGCACGACGGTGCCATAGGCAGTGCCGGACATGCGTGCATCGGAAATGCGCACCATGTCGGTAATGCCCTTCTTCAGCACCTTGGGCGGCAGGCCCATATTGCCGACCTCGGCCATGCCCGGATAACCGCGCGGACCACAGTTCTTCAGCACCATCACGCAGGTCTCGTCGATGTCGAGATCGGGATCGTTGATCTTGCGCTTGTAGTCGTCGATATCCTCGAAGACCACCGCGCGGCCGCGATGCACCATCAGCGAGGGGGTGGCGGCGGAGGGCTTCAGCACCGCACCCTTCGGCGCGAGGTTGCCCTTGAGAACGGCGATACCGCCGGCTTGCGCCAGCGCCTTCTCCGTCGGCAGGATGACATCCTCGTTCCAGTTGGTGACGTCCTTGACCTCGTCCCAGATCTTCTCGCCGGAAACGGTGAGCGCCTCCTTATGGAGGAGACCCGCCTCACCGAGGCGCTTCAGCACCACCGGCAGACCGCCCGCATAGAAGAACTCCTCCATGAGGTACTTGCCCGACGGCATGAGGTTGACGATGGTCGGCACGTCGCGGCCGAGGCGGTCCCAGTCGTCGAGCGTCAGATCGATACCGACACGGCCGGCGAGCGCCAGGAGGTGCACGACGGCATTGGTCGAGCCGCCGATGGCGCCGTTGGTGCGGATGGCGTTCTCGAAGGCTTCGCGGGTGAGGATGTCGGAGGGTTTCAGGTCGTCCTTGACCATCTGCACGATTCTCCGACCGGTGAGCTGCGCCATCACGCGTCGGCGGCTGTCGACGGCGGGGATAGCGGCATTGCCGGAAAGCGCCATGCCGAGGGCTTCCGCCATGGAGGCCATGGTGGAGGCCGTGCCCATCGTGTTGCAGGTGCCCGACGAGCGGCTCATCGCCTGCTCGGCCTCGAGAAAGTCCTCCTTGCTCATCGTGCCGGCCTTGATGGCCTCCGACATCTGCCAGAGCGCCGTGCCCGAACCGACGCGCTCACCGCGGAACCAGCCGTTCAGCATCGGCCCGCCGGTGACGACGATGGAAGGGATGTCGGTGGAGGCCGCACCCATCAGAAGCGAGGGCGTGGTCTTGTCACAGCCGACGAGCAGCACCGCGCCGTCGATCGGCTGGGCGCGCATCGTCTCCTCCACCGCGAGCGCGGCGAGGTTGCGGTACATCATGGCCGTCGGCCGGTAGGTGTTTTCCGAGGCCGAGAAAACCGGAACCTCCAGCGGGAAGCCACCCGCCTCCCAGACGCCCGCCTTCACCTTCTCGGCAAGCTCGCGCAGGTGGCCGTTACAGGGAGTGAGATCCGACCAGGTGTTGAGGATGCCGATCACCGGGCGCCCGTCGAACAGGTCGTGCGGGTAACCCTGGTTCTTCAGCCAGCCGCGGTGATAGATGTTGTCGCGCGAGGTGCCGCCGTACCACTCCTGCGAACGCAGCTTGCGCGGCCAGGGGGAGGGTTTGAATGTCATTGTCGTGCCTTGCTTTCTGTTCTGCGGGCGATGCGGAACGCGCGCTCGCGCGCAAATCGCCATCCTCCCTGTGATCCACAGGGAAGCGCGGAACTCACATAACAGTCAAATCATCAATCCGGATCGCTTCATATCAATAGCGTCATAATGACGTTGTCACTGAATTGGGACGACGAAAGCGCACTTCAGCTGGCGGCCTCACGCACGTCTACCGATATCGAGGCTGTGGTCGGCTGGGGTCTGATGTGGGCAACGCCAAAAGCCCCGAGACATTTCTGTCATCGGGGCTTTTGATATTGGTTGCGGGGGCAGGATTTGAACCTGCGGCCTTCAGGTTATGAGCCTGACGAGCTACCGGGCTGCTCCACCCCGCGTTATGTTTTTGCATGCAAAAGGGCCGCTTTGAGGGCGGCCCGATTTCGGCTTGGGCCGAGGATTGTTTTGAGAAGATTTGATTGCCTTTAGCAGACCTGGCAGCGACCTACTCTCCCGCGTCTTAAGACGAAGTACCATTGGCGCTGGGGCGTTTCACGGCCGTGTTCGGAATGGGAACGGGTGCAGCCACCCCGCCATAACCACCAGGTCGGCTAAGGGCAATCTTTTGAGAAGCTGGTAGAAGGCTTAGCCTTCGTTTGTCTTATTTTTGTGAACACGTCTGGCTTCATCGCCCTTTTTAAAGGGCCGATGAGCATGAACAATGAGAACGATCAAGCCAATCGAGCTATTAGTACCGGTAAGCTTCACACATTGCTGCGCTTCCACACCCGGCCTATCAACGTGGTCGTCTTCCACGGCTCTCAAGGGAATACTCGTTTTCAGGTTGGTTTCCCGCTTAGATGCCTTCAGCGGTTATCCATTCCATATATAGCTACCCTGCTATGCCCTTGGCAGGACAACAGGTCCACCAGAGATATGTCCATCCCGGTCCTCTCGTACTAGGGACAGATCCTGTCAATATCCTCCTACACCCACGGCAGATAGGGACCGAACTGTCTCACGACGTTCTGAACCCAGCTCACGTACCGCTTTAATTGGCGAACAGCCAAACCCTTGGGACCTGCTCCAGCCCCAGGATGCGATGAGCCGACATCGAGGTGCCAAACAACCCCGTCGATATGGACTCTTGGGGGTCATCAGCCTGTTATCCCCGGCGTACCTTTTATCCGTTGAGCGATGGCCCTTCCACGCGGGACCACCGGATCACTATGACCGACTTTCGTCTCTGCTCGACTTGTCAGTCTCGCAGTCAGGCGGGCTTATGCCATTGCACTCGACGACCGATTTCCGACCGGTCTGAGCCCACCATCGCGCGCCTCCGTTACTCTTTCGGAGGCGACCGCCCCAGTCAAACTACCCACCATACACGGTCCCGGATCCGGATAACGGACCGCGGTTAGACATCCATGACGATAAGGGTGGTATTTCAAGGATGGCTCCACAGAAACTGGCGTCCCTGCTTCAAGCCTACCA